>DSBD01000046.1 GCA_011049365.1 Candidatus Vogelbacteria bacterium | reverse complement strand
TTCTTCATCAGTCGGGAATTCAATTATACCGTCAATCTTATTCTTAATATCATCATAACGGGAGGGGACAATGGCCATAGCTTGGTCACCAAACCAATTTGCTAATTCAGCTTGGCTGACAATTATGGCTTCCATAATTTTAGACAGTCTATTACTGGCTTGAGCATCAGAATTGTCTTTTTCTTTTTCTTTAATTAATTTTTCTATTCTTTTGGTGTATTCTAAATCTTTGGCTACCTCTTTTAAATAATCGTTATATTGTTCTTCATCTTCAAAGTCTTCTCGTTTCAGAATATCTTTTGGTTTAATAGAAAGATTATTTAGTAATTCATTAGCTTTTTGCCAAGCTGCATCTATTAACTCATTCAGAAACTCCCTTTGACTGGTTCCCCTTTTTTCTTTTTCAGGATAATGTCTTTTTTCCATTTTGTTGTTATTAGTTTTTTACTTACAAGACTATTATAATCGTTTATGATAGAATTTCAAATTATGGACAAATCTTTTTTTACAGGTAAGAAAATAACTTTAATGGGTCTGGGTCTTTTGGGACGAGGAGTAGGGGATGCTAAGTGGTTAGCTGAGCAAGGAGCAATTTTGACTATTACTGATTTAAAATCAGAAAAAGAATTAGCTACTTCAATTAAAAAATTGACTAAATTTAAAAATATTAAATATGTTTTAGGTCGTCATAGTGAAAAAGATTTTATTTCAGCTGACCTAGTGATTAAGTCAGCTGGAGTTCCACAAGATTCTAAATTTCTAAAAGTTGCTCAAAAAAATAAGGTGCCTATTTTTATGTCAACTGCTCTTTTTGCCAAAATGGTACCTGAAGGAGTAAAAATAATCGGTATTACTGGCACTCGAGGTAAAAGCACTACCACTCATCTTATTTATCATCTCTTAAAATCAGCCGGAAAAAGAGTTTTATTGGGTGGTAATGTTAGAGGAATGTCTACTTTGGCCCTTTTGGACAAAGTTCAATCAGGTGATCATCTGGTTTTAGAATTAGACTCTTGGCAATTGCAGGGTTTTGGTGATTTAAAAATTAGTCCTCAAGTATCTGTTTTTACCACTTTTATGCCCGACCATCTTAATTATTACAAAGGACGGATGGATAAATATTTTAAAGATAAAGCTAATATATACCGTTGGCAAAAAAAGAATGATTTATTGATAGCTGGGCATGAGGTTGCACCTTTAATTAAAAAAAATCTTTACAATTTTAAAGGTTGTTTATTGGTCATTAAAGATAAAAATATTCCCAAATCAGAGCGATTGATCGGTAAGCATAATAAGCTTAACATTGCTTTAGCTTTTGCGGTTGGTCGAAAATTGGGATTATCCACTTCGGAATTAAAAAGTTCTTTAAAAACTTTTCCCGGAGTGTCTGGTCGTTTGGAATTTTTAGGAGAGAAAAGAAAAATCCGTTTTTATAATGACACCACCGCCACGACTCCGGAGGCGACTTTGAGCGCTTTAAAATCATTTCCTAAAAATAAAGTTATTCTTATTGCCGGCGGAAGCGACAAAGGGCTTGATTACAAAAATTTGGTTAAAATTATTCCCCGGCAAGTTAAGTCATTAATTTTTTTGCCCGGGCGAGCAACTGATAAGATAATTTCTATTTTACCTAAAAAATTTAATTTTTTTACAAGTCATAATATGGCTCAAGCTGTTAAAAAAGCTTTTTCTTTGGCTAAACCTGGAGATGTTATTCTTTTGTCACCAGCGGCCGCTAGTTTTGGTTTGTTTAAAAATGAATTTGATCGAGGGGATAAATTTATTAGCGACGTAGAGCGAGTGAAATGAAAATGTTTTTTACATTTTTATTTTCGAGCCGAGGAGCTAATATAGTCCAATACTGCGTGGCTTGTCACGCAGTTGTGTCGGGTGAAGCGAGCTCCTTCGTTACATCAGGACTTGCCTCGAGGGACTATATTAAAGCTTTTAAAAAATTAAGATGACTGAGATAGATTTTAGAGACATAAAAAGAGTTCACTTGATTGGTCTAGGTGGTATAGGGGTGTCGGCTTTAGCCAGGATGTTTTTATCATTTGGAGCCTTGGTTAGTGGTTCTGATAATAATAAAAATTCTATAATTGACGATTTACAAAAGAAGGGAATTACTTTTTATCAAGAGCATCAAGCTGATAATATAACTTCAGACATAGAGATAGTTATCTATACTATTGCTATTGATGACAATAATCCGGAATTTAAAAAAGCTAAAGAATTGGGAATAAGATTATTTTCTTATCCGGAAGCTTTGGGAGTATTGTCGAAACAAATGAAGACGGTAGCAGTTGCTGGTACTCATGGCAAGACGACCACAACGGCTATGATTGCTCAAATAGCCCAAGAAGCTGGTCTTAACCCAACCGTTATTGTCGGTAGTTTATTAGCCGAGAAAAAAACAAATTTTATTGCTGGTGGAAATAATCTTTTAATAGTTGAGGCCTGTGAATACCGAAGGTCATTTTTAAATTTATGGCCGGATATTAT
>DSBD01000045.1 GCA_011049365.1 Candidatus Vogelbacteria bacterium | reverse complement strand
GCGTATCTGTAATATATAATGACGAAGTAATAGTAGAAAATTTAAAACCGGAAGAAATAAAGCCCAAAAAAGATTTTGAAGAGCCTAGATATATAAAACTTCCAGAAAAATTAAAAACTACAATTGATGGAGAACAAGTAGAGATAGAATTAGCAAGCAAGGAATTCCCTGCTGGGAAATTAACTTTAAAAACATCCGAATTTGCATTCAGTAATAATAGCAGATATGAAGCTATGAACAGAATTGATTTTTTAAGTAAAAATATCGGTGTAATTGCTTCGTATAAATTATACGAAATGGGAGTAAGAAATTTTCCTCAAGCTGCTTTCATCTACGGGGAATGCAACTGCCCCATTTTAGAAAGTTCTGAAAATGATATGGTTAAAAATGATAGAACAAAACTTAATGAAAGTCCATTATCAAGGGCTCTATTAAATTGGATCGCCGAACAAGTGGATTCTTTAGCTTCAGAGATTGCAACCAAAGAAAATAAAGATAGGGATAAAAAAAGAAAGGAATACTCTTCAGCATTAAATAATGTATTAAATGATTGGAAAAATAAAATAATGGATAAAGTCGTTTCTGAAATATTATCGGAAAATTTAGCCGAGAAAGATACAAAAGGAGGCTCTAAATCTGTTAAATCCAAAAGAACACTAGAAGCACCAGAAAATATTGAATTTTCATATTCATTTGCGAATTTACCATTAGACATAGATTATCCATTAACATTAAAAGCTAAAATTCCTGAACCAATTCCGGTAGGGGCGATAATTGAAATAAAATCCAACAATAGAAATATTAAACCATTAGAAAATAAAGTTACCATTAGTCCAGATGACACTAAACTAACAGAAGATAAAAAAGAAGTCGCTGTAATAAATATTCTAGTAAAAGGTTTAAAAAAAGACGAAAACGGCACTATTACTGCCTCAGTCGGTAAATATAAAGCAACTATTGATGTTACGGTAATTGAAAAAAAGGCAGGAGAAAAAGAGAAGAAAGATGCGTTCCCTAAGGTTCTCTTATCGAGTTTTGATAGTGACCCATTAGGCATCTCCCCTTCTAATACTGTTACCCTAGATCCAAGACAACCATTGATATACCAAAGACCACAAGATATTGATCAGGGTATTTACTGGATAAACACTTCGAGTTATTTAGCGAATTCAATCTTAACAATGTATGGTGATAACTCAATGAGATGGAGAGATTATTTATTACAGAGATATATTGAAATTTTCATAAAGGAAGCGTTATTTAAGCTACAGAAGAAAGAACCGGAAAATTTCAATGCTGAAAGAATTGATAGCGAAATTTTAGGTACATTGATATCAAATATCCACGAAAAGGCAGTGAAAGACCTTTCAGAATTTTTATTCGAAGAAAATTACAAGCCTAATAAAAATGAATAGGAATTTCTCACAAATATTAAAATATATATCTGAATATTATGGGATTAAAGAAGCAGATATACTTGGGCCATCAAGAGAAAAAAATATTAAAATGGCCCGTTTTGTGATTGTATATTTAGCTAGAGAAATTTTGAATTTTTCTTATCCGGAAATTGGCAGAGAATTAGGAGATAGAGACCACACAACCATAATGCACGCTTATAAAAAAATGGGGGCATTTCTAGAAAATGAAAATTTTAAGAATGAAATTGATGAAATAATAAATAACCTTGGAATTCGGAAAAGACATAAAAATATTACAAAAAATTTTAAAATTACAACCATACCAATTATCAAGACAAAACAGGAAGACATATCATTAAAAAAATCCAAAATAAAAATCGAAAAAGACTATATATTTGATAAAAGAATAATCAAGCGATTAGAAAATGTTCTAAATTTATGGAGAGAAGGAAATACTCTTCAGGAAGTTGGCGATAAACTTAAATTATCCAGAGAACGAATATCCCAGTTGATAAAAAAAGGCATACAATATGAAGTGCAACAATTGGAAAAGGACGGAATTAAAATTGATTACAAAGAATATTTTAGAAATGAAAAATTAAAGCAAAAAAATACTAGGAATAAAATCAAAGAAGAAAACAAGCCCCCCGAAGTACCTAAAAAATCTAAAATTAAAAGATGGAGTGAATATTACGATTTCTGTAGAATGTGTAAAACAACTGATAATAAACATATCTCTCACGGCTATTGTAAAAAATGTTATTATAAAACCGAACAGTTTAAAGAAATCCAAAGAGCGTCTAGATTAAGAAACAAAGAAAAGTGGGATATTAGGGCTAAAAAATATTCTAAAGAATACATAAATAGGCCAGAAATAAAGGAAAAATTAAAAAGAAAAAGAGATGAAGAATGCTATGGAGGTAATCGAGAATTAGCCTTAAAAAGAGATGGTTATCAATGTACTAGATGTCACATTTCTCAACAAGAAAGCCTTAATAAATATGGTCGCGATTTATATGTAGTACACATCAAGAGCACTACAAATCACTCCTTAAAAAACCTAATTACGTTATGTAAAAAATGTCATAGTAAAAGAATTATCAAGATAGTTCAATCAAAAAACAATAAAATCAATAAAAGCGATAAAATGGGGGACAAAAAAAGATAGTGATTATATAATGTATATTAACAT
>DSBD01000025.1 GCA_011049365.1 Candidatus Vogelbacteria bacterium | reverse complement strand
TAAAATAAAAGCTAATGATATAATTTTAATAATATGAACTATAAAGACTATAAAGATAAAGATAGAGGAATAATAAAAATAATCCTTATAATTATTATTGTTATAGTTATTTTGAGTCTCCTAAAAATAAATTTAAGAAATATTTATGAAAATGAGTTGGTTAGAGCTAATTTTATTTTTGTTTGGGAAATAATCCTTGTGATTTTCGACTGGTTTAAGTATATCTGGGAAAATTACATAAAAAACCCGGCTTTATTTGTTTGGGAACGTTTCTTTATTGACATAATATGGAATATATTGTCTAATTCTAATATCAGTACTTAGAAAACTAATAAATCGTTGAAAAATAAGGATAAAATGAAGAATAGGGGAAAAACTTCTTTTTTATATTGCTTTTTTTGGTTTTTAATGATATTATTAAGCCATAAAGGCTGTCCTCGAAAAGGGCGGTTTTTTGTTTAGCGACGTAGAGCGAATAAAATACAAAAACAAGTTTTTGTATTTTTGAGCCGAGGAGCTAAGGAAGAGTTTTATTAGCGACATAAAGCAAGCGAAATGAAAATATTTTTTTACATTTTCATTTCCGAGCTGAGGAGCTAATATAGTCTAATACTACGGGGCTTGCCCCGAAAGACCATATTTTATCAATTAATCCAGCGGCTTATTTTAAGAAGTTCTTTGCAAATGGGTTTAATTAGCGTTGTGGCTTTAACTAATTTTTCGCCAACAATCGCTCAAGGTCCAGCAATAATAGATGATATTAATTCTGAGATTGTTGAAGAAAATCTCATAACAGAGGGAAATAAAGATGATAAAAATCTATCTAACTCCTCAGAAACTTTTTCTGTCGATGAAAACGATAAAGAGTTTTGCAGTATATCTCAAAGAGTGATAGATAAGAGTAATGAATGGGGTGTTGACCCTAAATTAGCTAAAGCTATTGCTTTTTGTGAAAGCAGTAATCGTCATTATGTAGATTCCCAAAACAAGATTGTCCTTAGGGGAGTGAAAAATTCTTCTGATGTGGGTCTTTTCCAAATAAATGAAAAATATCATTTAAAGACAAGTAAAGATTTAGGGTATAACATATATGATCTTGATGGAAATATAGATTATGCTATGTGGTTAATGTCTAATGAAGGAACTAGACATTGGCGACACAGCCAAAAATGCTGGCAAGATATTAAGTAAAAGATACATAAGTATTTTAATCTAACAAAAACCCCATTTACGGGGTTTTTGTTATTATGTTATTATATTGGGTGCTATTTATTTTGTATGTAGGTTCGGAAAAGATATATTGTGCGACACTATTATTCTTTCTAACTCTAATGATCTAAACACGTAGTAATTAGCAATATAGACATATCGCCTACTCCAGACCGGGGCAATTGGCCGCTGGAGTATAACCAGCCGCTCTCGCCTCTTGAATACTATTAAAGGTGACTAAATTTTCCGGCTTGATGGTTTTAGCGCTTGGACACCAAGGATAATGGTAGCGACCACCATTCTTAGAGGCCACTAATTTTGCTTCATTATCCGAAATTTGATTACCGATATTAGAAATACTACCACTCTCCCCTTTCGTTTCGTTTTCTTTTAAAAACACGGGTAGATTATTAGATTGATTTTCGTCTAAATCATACCATTCTATCATTAATGGCTCTCTAGAGATCTCTATTTGGTATAGACGACCCAAGCCAAAACTAATTAAAGAAATAATTATAATGATGGAGACTATAAAAAAATCCTTTTCATTTTTTAGAAAATAAGACTTGATTTTCTTATATTTTTCGTCTATAATCATACAGCTGATATAGATTAACCTTGTCAGTATTTTAACAAAATTATTACAAATTAAAAAATTATGGCACATAGAAAAGCGGGAGGTTCCGCGAAAAACCTAAGAGATTCTAAGCCAAAATATCTAGGAGTTAAGTTAGCTGATGGTCAAGAAGCTAAGGCCGGTTCTATTATAGTTCGCCAAAGAGGCACTAAGATGATTCCGGGGGAAAATGTCGGTTGTGGAAAGGACCACACCCTTTTTGCCCTAAAAGAAGGTAAGGTAATATTCTCTGAAAAAAGAAAAACTGACTTCACTGGTAAAACTAAAAAAGTTAAAGTCGTTAATGTTAAATAATAAAGGTATTCAAAAAAAACCGCTCAATTAAAACTTGAGCGGTTTTTAGATTTGATTTAAATTATATATCTTTTTCTTCCGATAAAACTTCCACCTTTACCTTACCTAGAGATTCCTTCTCTTTATCATGAGGGTCAATAATATCCAGCTCATATTCCCCTATTGTTTTTATATTTTCCTTCAAGTTAATCCAATCCGGCTCTATATTGAAAGATAATTTTTCAGATAATAAAGTAGAGATCTCTTGCGCGTCTATACTACCAAAAAGAGTCCCCTCTTCATTGGCCTTTGATTTGAAAACCAGAGATTCTTTCAAGGTATTTAATTTTGTTTTTATTTCATCTTTTGAAGCCCTAATAATATCTAAATGCTTCTCTCTCTTGTTTTTATAATACTCTTCTGTAGCCGGAATAGCTTTTAAGGCCTTCTTAAATCTAATCAAAAAATTACGAGCATAGCCATTAGCCACCTCTTTTATCT
>DSBD01000039.1 GCA_011049365.1 Candidatus Vogelbacteria bacterium | reverse complement strand
CTATTTGATAGATTTATATTTAGAAAAAAATTCTGATGATAATATTACCGGGCAAATCAGAAGTTTTTTTATACTAATTACTCATTTAGCTATGATTTTTTCAGTCTTGATTGTTGGTTCAATATTGAAAGATAGTAATAATTATCAAATAATTTATATTTTTTCCCTTCTTCCTCTTTTACCTTTAATCTATCTGTCAGGAAATAAATTAAAGAAAATTTCTTCAATCGTCAGCCAAGAAATGTCCTGGAAAAAAATTTATAATAATTTCAAAAATTCAACCAAAGGTAGTCGGGAAGATAATATAAAAAACATATTAATAATTGATTATATTATCAATCTTTTTTATGCTTTTATGATTATTTATTTACCCATCTACTTAAATCAGTATCTGAATATGCCTTGGTCATCCATTGGATTAATTTTTGCTTTTATGCTTTTACCTTTTATAATTTTCCCTTACCCTCTAGGTTTCCTAGCTGATAGACGTCTAGGAGAAAAGGAGATAATGACTGGTGCTTTAATAATAACCTCTTTATCAACCATTTTAATATCCACTTTAACTTTACCATCAATTTGGCTATGGACAATTGTTCTTTTTATAAACAGGATAGGATCTTGCTCAGTTGAAACAATGAAAGAAAGTTATCTTTTTAAACAAGTTTCTGCGGCTGATATTGGAATCATTAGTATCTCCAGAAATACTAGACCATTAGCAGCTATTACTGGACCACTAATGGCTACGGGATTATTATTATTTTTACCCTTTCCCTTCTTGTTCACTCTCTTGGGATTAATCGTCTTATTAGGAATATACCCAGCCATTATTTTAAAAGACACTCGCTAATTGAGCATTGACCTCAAAGAACAAAAATAACATTTATCATCCTGGCATCTCTTATCCCAGAATTTAAGATTAATTATTTCTGCAGCCACTTTTTTTATTAGCTCCTCCAGTTCTTTCTTTTCTTTATCAGTGATTTCAAATTTTTCTTTTTTATAATTACCTCGATTATCTGGTTGAATAAAATCAATTTCACCTGAAACCATTTCGTATTTTTTATTTTCAAACCTGTCAAGAAGTATTTTATAAAAAACCAGTTGACGATAGATGTCGCCACTAGCACTTTTGGTCAATCCCATTATTTCATTTCTAGACATAGGTGCTCGACTTTTATAATCAACGACATTAACTTTATTGGACAAATCAATAAATTCAATTTTATCCAAAATGCCAGTTAGTCTAATTTGCGGACCAAGTTCAACATCCTTTATTCTAAATTCGGTTATGACATTATTATTCCAACTATTTTGATAATTCTCATACCAACCCCTTAAAGCTTCTTGGCCTCGTGATAATGATTCTTGATAGTCTTCAGTAGTTAAAACTTCAGCATTGAGATATTTTTCAAAAGAAGCTAATAAAGAATCAACTCCAGTATCTTCCTCTTTTAAATGACTGAAAAAATCTCTTAAAGATTTATGAACGGCATTTCCATAACTAGCGCTTTTAATCGGTGCTGAAGGCAAGCGAATAAGATTTTGATAAAAATACTTCCATGGACATTCAAGATAATTATTCAAAGCTGTCACCGACATACCTTGGCGAGTAAAGAGTTCTATAACTAAATCTCGATCATTAAAAGTATTTTTATTTTGTTGTTTTGATTCAAAAAGAAAAATATGCTTGTTTTTATTAAAGTCATCTTCTATATCTTTAATTGATTTTTCCTCAACCAAACGAGAATCTATTTCACTTAAATAACTGCTGGGTAAATTTTCACGACCCTCAAGAGATAAACGATAAGCAGTGATTATAACTTCTTTCCTAGCTCGAGTTATAGCCACATAAAAAAGTCTTCGCTCATCATCAGTGGCATCCAGACCAAAATCAAAATCATCACTAGAACGGTCAATTAAGCTGAAAACTCTTGGTAATAAAGGTAAGCGCTCAATTTTTCGCCGGCCCCCAAAATGACCATCATTAGCTCCAGTAATATAAACAAAGTCAAATTCTAACCCCTTGGAACGATGAACAGTCATTAAGCGAACTTGTCCGGCTTTAATTAATGTTTTTTTATTTCTAAGTAATATTTTATGTTTTTTAATCGTCTCTAAATAATCAAAAAAATCTTTCAAGGAGGCCTCAGGATGAGTATTAATTAGTGATTTGACTTCATTAAAAAGCGAATTAACCATCTCAAACTTTTCCCAAGAATCAGGTCTACTAATTATATTCTCCAAAAGACCAGAGCCACGAACGGCTTTTTCAAAAAAAACTAATAGACTTTCATTTTGAGCTAAAATTTTATGTTCAATTAAATTATTATAAAAATTTTTAATCATCTTATCAGGGCATTCTGACAAAACATCTAAAAGATTTTGCTTTTGGGAGCGAGCTTGATTTATTAATCTAAATATTAAAGCCGGGTCAATTTTAAACCAATCTATATGAAGAGCCTGAGATAATTCTTCATCTTGACCGAAAAAATTAATTGCTTTCAAAAATATCAAAAATTTATTTATTAACGGATCATAAAATAACTCTTCATCAGACTCAATGGAAACAATCACTCCCATTTTTTCCAAAGCTCGAGCAATTGGAAAAGCATCTTTATTATCACGATACAAAACAGCTATTTCTTCAGCCGGTACAGCATTATCTATTTTATTT
>DSBD01000022.1 GCA_011049365.1 Candidatus Vogelbacteria bacterium | reverse complement strand
TCCCGAGGTAATAAATACGAACTTGCTTCGCTTGTCCTTGCGCCCGGCCGAGCCGTGCGGTATTATACCTATATTAGCTCCTCGGTTCGGAAATGAAAATGTAAAAACATTTTCATTTCACTCACCCTACGTCGCTAATAAAAAATTGCTATAATACCCACAATGAGTAAAGAAACCACTTTCTATCGTAAATATCGACCAAATGATTTTCAGGAAGTAATAGGCCAAGATCATATCGTTAAGGTTTTAGAAGGAGCTATCAAGCGCCAGTCATTTTCGCATGCCTATCTATTTGCCGGTTCTCGGGGTACCGGTAAGACCAGCGTAGCCAGACTCTTGGCTCAAGAATTGGGCTGTTCTCAAAATGACTTAATAGAAATAGATGGAGCCTCCAGTCGGGGGATCGGGGAGATTAGAGAACTGCGTGAGGCGGTAAAATCTTTACCTTTTGATTCGCCCTTTAAAGTCTATATCATAGACGAAGTCCATATGTTAACTACTGAGGCCTTCAATGCCCTTTTGAAAACCTTGGAAGAACCACCGCAACATGTCATCTTTGTTTTAGCTACGACTGAATTGGGTAAAGTACCGGAGACTATCATTTCTCGTTGTGAAGTTCATAATTTTCGCCGACCGACCATTGCCATAATTAGTCAAATAATTACCAAGGTGGCTAAAAAAGAGAAAATAAAATTGGAACCCGGTGCCGCTGAAACCATTTCCTTATCAGCCGATGGTTCCTTTCGTGATGCTTTGGGATTATTACAAAAAGTCTATGCCGCTTCCGGTGATGAAAAAATAACTGTTCAAGAAGTGGAAGAATTGATCGGCGCCTTATCCGGAAAAACCATCAATCAATTATTACTCAATCTCTTAAACAGCGACCGAGAAAAAGTCTTGGCTATAATCAATGAAGCCGTGCAGACTTCCAGAAACTTCCGCCTCATACTCAGATCTTTATTATGGAAAACTCGCCTAGCTCTCTTGTCAGCCAATGCGCCTTTTTTAATGTCTAAAAGTGGAGAAATAGATGAGGATGATAAAAAGTTTTTGAAAGAAATTACCACTCATCCCAAAGCCAATTATCTATCAGCCATCTTGCGCGAATTTTTAGAAGCTGCTACTAGTATGGATTATGCCTATTTACCACAACTACCTTTAGAGTTGGCGATTTTAAAAATAATAGATGAACTAGACAAGAGATAATATGGAAAGAGGACATAGAATAACAGCCATAATTCTTTCTTTGTTAATAGTTATAATAGCTTTTTGGGGATTTAGTTTTTTCTTTCGGTCAGAACTAGCTAGGGTTTTGCCGATTGGGAATAATAAAATATCTATTGGCTATTGTTCTAATATAGATAATTATGGAGACAAATTGGTTGGAAAATATGATTATCTACAAAAAATTCCCTATGATAATTCCAATCTTACTTTAAATGATTTGAAAGTTGGTAAAATTGATTTGGCTTTAGCTAGTCGTCGGGCTCTTTCTGATGAATTAGCCCCGGGAACCAAAGAAAAACTTTTGGAAGATAACTTTGTTTTAGTCTATCACTTACCCGGCAGTCTTCATTACCGAGATTTACAAGAAATGACCCTCAGAACTTATCTACCCGAAGAAGAGGTTAGAAAAGCTTTACCTAGTAAGACGAAAGTAATTACTGACTTAGATAAAGATAATATACAAGAAGAAGATTTGCAAGATTTATTAATTCTTAAATGGTCGGATTTTCAAGATGATTATCATTTCGTTTCCGTCTATGATGATTTTGGTACCAGGCAGGAATTTCGCGCTCCTTGGCTCTACTATTTTGACGAAAGATTTGCTGATTTAGAACTTTAGCTTGAAAAATAACTTATTTTAAGGCAATATATATAGGCAATTCATATATTGCCGGGTCGTCTAATGGTAGGACACCAGGTTTTGGTCCTGGGTATCGGGGTTCGAGTCCCTGCCCGGCAGTAAGAACAATTAAGTCCCTGGCGCGAAGTACTAGGGGCTTAATTGTTCTCTGTTCGGCCGGGACTCGAACCGAGGTCGCGCAAAGCCGGACGAAGTCCGTAGCGACCGAGTGGGGGCCGAGGGAGTGAGATATTTTTGAATCTGGAAGATGAAAAAAATATCCACGAGAGTGGCCGAGTCTCTGCCTGGCAGTACGAGTAAAATTATCTAAAAGATAAATTTAAAAAATATGAAAGATAAAATTTTAATTACTTTTTTGTTAATAATTCTTATTTTTCTGTTAATCTTATTGGGAAGATTTTGTTTTATCTACGATAGCTGTCTTCATATATTTTTTAATATTAAAGAAAATAAAAGTGCCCTAGAGAATTATCAAGAGACAAAAATTGATTCAAAAATAAAAAATAAAACCTATCCTCCATATAATTTACCTAAGTCATTTTTTGATAAAAGCTTTGTAGGGCTTCCCGACACTGTTATTTCTTACGATACAGAAGTAGTGGGTATAATTGTTAATCATCATCTTTTAGCCAGTCGTTTAATTTCTAGAATTTTTGATAACATATCTCATCTAAATCCAAAAACCGTTGTTCTTTTAAGCCCGAATCATTTTAATGTTGGTTTTAGCTCTATTATTTCTTCTGAATATGATTGGCAAACTCATTATGGCTTATTAAAAAATAACGCTACAATAAGAGAAGAAATGGTAAGATTAGGACTGATACATAT
>DSBD01000008.1 GCA_011049365.1 Candidatus Vogelbacteria bacterium | reverse complement strand
TCATCTGACTTAGCCAATTGTAAAGCTTTTCTAATTGCCAATCTTCTATCAGGGATAGAATAGTAATTCTCTTTAGAGCAATTAGTTTCTTTAATACCAAGAATAATATCATTGATTATTTCTTCTGGATTATCGTCATAAGGGTCAACATTAGCAACAATTACTATTTCGGCTAGTTGACCGGCAATTTTACCCATCAGGGGTCTTTTTTCTTTGTCTCGGCCACCGCCCTCAGCACCAATTAAAACTATAACCCGGCCATTTTTTTTATTTTTCTTAGCCCAATCAAGAAGAGCTTTTAGGCCAACTTGTTCATGAGCATAATCAACAATAATATTAAGATTTTTATTATTTTTGATTTCTTCCATTCGGCCTGGAATTTTTATATTCTTATTTAAAGATTTTTTTATTTCATTTTCTGTTAAGCCAATAGTTTTAGCTGCCACAATAGCCGCCAAGGAATTAATACCATTTATTGTTCCCGGTAGATTGATAAAATATTTTTCATTTTGATTGATTGTTAATTCAAGTCCATCCGGTTTATCTTCTACCAAGCCAACAAAATCAGCTTCATTTTTCAATCCAAAAGAAATTTTTCTATCAGCCGGATGTCTGAGATATTCATTAGCTCGTCGGTCGTCAGCATTAACTATTATTGTTTTTTCTATTTTCTTTCCGGCAATGGTTTTTCTTTTTAGTTTATTTATTATCCTAAAAACTCGGGCATTATGTTTATTTAATATTTTCAGAGAGAAATTATGAGCCTCAACTTTTTCATCGGTTAAATTGGTGTAGATAAGCAAGTCGTAATTGATGCCAATATGTCTAAATTGAGTTTGTCCTTCTGATGGTGTTTCAACAATGGCAAATTGGCAACCACTGTCGGCCATTTTTTTTAAATGTTGTTGGAGAATAAAAGGTCCAGGCATGGTCATATGATATTTATTCAGTTCTTCTTTTTGCCCAAATTTTAAATTAGCTGTTCCTGTTAAGCCGGTCAGATAGCCAGCTTCATCAAGGCAATACCAGAGCAAATTAGCAGTGGTTGTTTTACCCTTACTGCCGACTATACCAATAACTATCATTTTTTCTGAGGGGTGGTTATAGTAAAAACTGGCCAACCGAGCTTTTAGATAATGGTATGAATTGAGGATATTTTTAGGAAGTATTTTTTTGATAATTTTTTTCATTTTTTCATTTTCATTTTTTTGGATAAATAATAAATGGAATAAGGTAAAGGCCTTATTGGCAAATCATAAGTTGGGTTATGACAAAACATTTTACCTGGAAATTTTTTCTTGAAAAGGGTTAAGTTTTGCCATTCGGGATTTAAATTATCTGGGCCATTAATTCCTCCCAAATTAAACTCTAAACAACTTTGTTTTGATACTTCATTTAAACCCTCCCAGATTAAAAGATAAGAACAACCACTATCATTTTCTTTTGACCCGCCAAAAACATAAAAAGCTTTTTGACCAAAGATAATATTAAAATGAATAGCTATTATTTTTTCTTTTTGACGGGCAATGGTTAAAAATGGTTTAGCAGTTGGAGTAGAACTACTAAGGGCAGTTTGATAATATTCTTTAGGATGAAGACAAAAACTTTGTCTGGTTGAAGTTTTATTCATAATTTGCCAAAAATCTTCCAAATATTTTATTGGCTCATAACTTATTTCAATCTCTATTTTTCCCCTGCGAGCTTTGTTTATAAAATACCTGGTTCGGCCGGGAAGTTTTTTTAAAGCTTCTGTTTCATCACTAAAAGTTGGCAAAATCCACTCATAGCGGGGCTGGATTGAAGAACGACGATAAAATTCTTTAGTCAATAATTTACTGCCTTTTAAGGAAATAGTATTTTCTATTTTAGAAACTAAGTCATAACGAATAAAAAGGGCTTGTTTTTTTTGACCTAGTTCTAAAATTTTTTTTCTAATATTTTCCATATCAGATATATTATTAATAAAAGGTCCATGGGCTGAGTAAATAAATTTTTGTCCAAAAGGCAAGGGTTTTTCAACCCCCCTAAATAGTGTTTCTGAGTTTTCTGTTTCAATTTCTACTTCAAAAACTTTTTGGCCAGTATTTTTCTGCCAATCCAAATACAATTCACTTTGAACAAAATGAGCGCCTTGATTGATAAGCTTTTTATCCCAAGCTAGTTGTTTTTCTTCCGTTAACATAATTATCTATTACCAAGATCTCTTAGAGCTATTTTTATCTTCTCTTCAACACTAATATTTTTATCTTTTATTTTTTCTAAAGCTGAACATGATTCTTTTAAAGTAAAGCCCAAAGATTTTAAGGCACTGATCGTTTCTTCATCTTCTAAGAGACAACCCCTTTCATCATCAGTTATGGTATCTTTGAGTTCCATAATTAATTTATTGGCCGTTTTCTTACCTAAGCCGGCAATTTTTACCAAATAGTCAGAATTGTTTTGAATCACTGCCTGGCGGATAGTCTCCGGGTTTGCTTGGGTTAATATATTCATAGCTCCTTTCGGTCCGATACCTGATATACTTATTAGAATTTCAAAAAACTTTAATTCTTCAGCGGTATCAAAGCCATATAATTCCAAGGAATTTTCTCTGACAGCCAGATGACAAAAAAGCGAACATTCTTGTCCTATTTTTTTAACTAAAGCTGAAGAAGGTAAAATATTAACAGCCAGTCCAAAACCATAAATATCAATAATTACCACCCTGTCTTCTAGGT
>DSBD01000065.1 GCA_011049365.1 Candidatus Vogelbacteria bacterium | reverse complement strand
TTCTTTATCTAATGTTCTATCACTAACTATGCCTATAAGAGGTTTAATAAGATAAAGCTGTGGATTAGTATTGATGTTTTCAAAAATTATACTCTTTTCAGCTTTAATTTTTCCTGAGCGATCTTGAATATTTAAAACCAAATTATCCACTCTATCTCCTTTTTTAAAAGTAAAGAATTTTTTTCCAATACCTGATTGTCTGGTATCACGTGTCCCATTCAAAAACCAATTGAAATATATATCACCGTCGGCAATTCTAACTCTGTTTTCATTATATAAATAAGGGACAGCTTCAACTATTATTGCATTTCCTGGCGAAGGAAGAGGTTGTCCTTTATAGAACAAAGGTGTATAGGTATCAGTTGACCATAAAATATCAACATCAGCCGGTCGAAAATTAATAGTATTGCCTAAAACTAAATCATTTTCCGTCCTAATAACTACTAATATTTGATTCTCTTCTCCTAAATCCAAGGCAGTTACTTTAATAGAAGTTAAACCTAAACCGCTGGCAAATTTCCGGCCATTAACCGTCCATTCTATCTGGCTATTTAAGAGATTAAAAGCATAGCTTCGCAGGTTAACTGTTACCTCATCTTTCGGGGCTGGACTTTCCGGCGAAATAGATAATAAGAGTCGGGTATCGCGTCTGGCTAGACTTGAAGTTTGCCCTTCGGATAATAAAGGAAAAGAAAAAATAATTAAGATAATGATTAAAGAATATAATATTTTAGATTTCATAATTATTTTTGTTCACTTTTTAATTCTTCACGAGCTTTTCTAATAGCTAAAATTTGTGATGGGTCGGAGGTAATAATTTGGTGTTCGGTATATGAAGCGACGATTTCTATAAAAACTCTTTTTAAGCCGGCTAAGAAAATACCTTCTCCAACAGCTGATTCCAAAAGAAGGAATTTCTCCTCGTCAGTTAAATGAAAGGTTTTTTGAATCAAATCAATAGAAGCTGGAGATTGTTTTAAAAGTAATTGCATAGAAGAGTTAGTAATAATTGGCATACCATAAGTTGATTTTAAGAAGTCGTTGACGTCTTGAGTTATACAAGATACTCCTAAATAGTATTTTCTTCCTCTTTTGACTAATGAGAATAAGAAATTAGCCGTGTCTTCAGAACGCATCATTATCCAAGCCTCATCTACTACCAGCAGTCTCTTTTTAAGGCTTTTTCTGATGGTTGTCCAAATATGATGAGTAATAATATACATAGCGACCGTTTTTAATTCTTCCTGCATATCCCTGATTGAAAAGACAATAAAATTACGATTAATATCAACATTACTTGGTTTGTTTATAAAACCAGACCAACTACCTTGGGTATATTTTAAAAGTCTTTGAGCTAATGATTCTCCTCCTTCCATACCAGCTAAAACTAATTCCAAGTCAGATAATAAAGGTGCCGGTTTATTGGTAAAATCAGAATCAGGAGTGATATCTTTTAAAGCATAAGTTTCGGTAATAGCATTATCAATAATAGAATCTTCTTCCGGAGTTAGGCCTCCAAGCATTACCCTAAAGAGTCCAACTAGGTTTATGATATTATCTCTTAAAACCTCGGCCATAGATTCATCTTCGGCTGGAGGCGGTAAGTCAAAAGGATTGATATGGTGTTCAGAAGTTAAAGAAATATTAAAATATCTTCCTCCAACAGCTTCAGCTAAATATTCATATTCTCTTTCTGGATCAATAACTATAACATCAGTATCAAACATTAGACTTCTAATAATTTCTAATTTAGTAATATATGATTTTCCTGAACCAGATTTGGCAAAAATAACTGAGTTATAGTTTTCTAAGGAAAAACGATCAAACATAACTAAAGAAGAATTGTGCATATTGATACCATAAAGTATTCCTTTATTAGAAGTTAAATCAAAAGAAACAAAAGGAAATATGGTTGATAAGGGTGAAGAATTTAATTTGTAATTAATCTCTAATTCATCTTGACAAATGGGTAAGATAGAGATGAATCCTTCACCTTGTTGGAAGAGGGCTGGTTTTAGATAAACTAAACGAGCATCTAAGACTGATTTTATTTCTGTTTCTATTTTGTCTAATTCTTCTTCATTGTCGGCATAGATAGTTACATAAAGACCGACATTAAACATTTTAGATCTGCCCTGCTGAAGCTCATCTCTCAATCTTTCTATGTCTCGATAGGCGGTTTCTAATATTGGGTCACGGACGGCTCCTTTTTCTTGATTCATTGATATTTGGCTCTGAACCTCAGCCACTCTTTTTTGCAATTGACGCATAACAATTGAAGTATCAATTGGATGGATGAAGATAGAAATATCAAAAACTTTTGGAAAATTAACTACTGGCGAAAACCATTCTCCATTCAAAAAACGGGGATAAGATATAACAAACAAAGTTCTGGCTATTTTTTCACCCAGATTGATATTTTTTGGAGTTATTAACAAAGCGGCCGGAGCGATAATATCGCGTAAATCTAAAAGTCCAGCTTCATAGATATCTTGAGGTAAAACCGGTTCTATTTTGGGAGTTTGTTTTTTGTTTAAAAATGAAAAAAGAGCCATAATTTAAATATTTTTGGGAGTAATTTTCTCCTCGGGATTAAATATCTTGAAATAAAGCTCGACCAATTGCTCAGTATTTAGAACCTCGCTTCTTAAACCACATCTTTTAAGACCATTTTGAACAACTACTCTTCTCTGTTCTAATTGAGTCTTAATTAAATCAAAATTATCTTCTTC
>DSBD01000043.1 GCA_011049365.1 Candidatus Vogelbacteria bacterium | reverse complement strand
TTCTTATGCTCTTCTCTTGTCTATGATTGCTCAAGTGGTTGATATAAAAGCAGATGAGCTGATTATTACCTTAGGTGATGCTCATATTTATCATGACCATTTTGAAGCAGTTAAAGAGCAATTCATTCGTCAACCGCTTCCCTTACCAAAGCTATGGCTCAATCCAAAAATAAAAAATATTGAAGCTTTCAAAATGGAAGATATAAAATTAGAAAATTATCAATATCATCCACCAATTAAAGCTAAAATGGCCGTCTAAAATATGGCTCAAAAACCAACCATTTCCATAATCGCTTGTTTGGGCAAAGAAAATCGCGCCATTGGTAAGAATAATAAACTTCTTTGGGACATACCGGAAGATTTGGAACATTTTAAAAAAATAACTCTTCATCACCCAGTGATTATGGGTGAAAATACTTTTTTTCCATTGGTCGACCACTACCGGAAAGATTTAATATTGTTATTGGCCAACAAAAAGATTTTCCTCAAAAAGAAAATCTAATCCAAGTTGAAAATTTTGACTAAGCTTTAGAAGAAGCTGGGAAGATAAACACTGAAGAGATTTTTATAATCGGCGGCAGTCAAGTTTATGCCCAAGCAATTGATAAAGCTGATAAACTATATTTAACACTCATTGAAGACCAACAAGAAGGTGATACTTTTTTTCCCTGCCTATAAAGAAAGATTTGAAAAAACAGAAGAAAAAAGATCGTCTCAAGACGACCTTTCTTATTCCTTTACTATTTGGAAAAAAATTAATTAATCTTTAACCTGAATACCCATTGATCGAGCGGTACCTTCAATAATTTTCATTCTAGCTTCCGAATCATTGGCATTCAAGTTCGGTGCTTTTTGTTCGGCAATTTGTTTTATTTGTTCTTTAGTAATAGCTCCGGCCTTACTAATCAAGTTTTTACCAGAACCTTTCCCTACTCCAGCTGCCTTTAAAATCAATCTGGAGGCCGGTGGAGTTTTAAGAATAAAATCAAAACTACGATCATCATAAACTGAAATTTCTGTTGGAATAATATCATCACCCATCTGAGCTGTAGCTGAATTAAATTGATTTACAAATTCACCAATATTAATACCAGCCTGACCCAAAGCCGGACCAACTGGAGGGGCTGGATTAGCCTTACCAGCCGGAATTTGTAATTTTATCTTTTTCGCCAATTTTTTAGCCATATTTAAATATTAAATCTTTTTTAATTGTAAGAAATCTAATTCTACTGGAGTTTCTCGACCAAACATAGAGACCAAAACCTTCACCTTGCCCCTATCTTCATCAACTTCGCTAACTTTGCCTTCAAAATCTTTAAAAGGACCATCAACAATAACTACTGGCTCATCAACTGCTAATTCAACTTGATGTTTGATTTTTTCTCCCGTCATCCGACTGAATAATTCATCTACTTCTTCTTTTTCCAAAGGAACCGGCACGGTTCCAGCGCCAATAAAGCCAGTGACTCGCGGAGTATTGCGAACAATATACCAAGAATCATCAGTAACAATCATATCTACTAGAACATAACCGGGATAAATTTTTTCTTCCACCGCCACTCTTTTACCTCCCTTAATCTTAATTTTCTTTTCCATTGGCACTAAAACATTAAAAATCTTATCTTCCATTCCCAGAGATTCTATTCTCTGTTTTAAGTTTCGAGCCACCGCATTTTCGTATCCAGAATAAGTATGGACAGCATACCAATTTCTTCCTTGATTTAATTCTTGACGAGACATATTATATTAATTTCATTATTAAATAGCTAAATAAAGCATCGAAAACCCCCAAATAGATACCGACTAAAATTGATAAGCCAATAACTATAGCCGTATAATTAAAAGCCTGATTTCTGGTCGGCCAGTTAACATGGCGAAGTTCAACCTTGGTTTCTTTTAAATATTTGATTAACTTATTCATATAGTTGACTATTTTAAAAAAGCCCTATCATCCGGGCTTTAATTATTCTATCCAAATAGACAAAGATTGTCAATCATAGATCTTAAATTCTAACTTGAATGTAAACTTGCATATACCTCTGCAGGAGTTCTCTAATTAAGCGACTTTCTTGGAGTGTGATTCACTAAATGAACCACTTTTTGTAGTTGTCTGTTGTTAATTGTAGCAAAATCAAATTTTTTGTTAAATATTCTTCTTAATCTACCATTGCTATTTTCATTCTTTCCTCTCTGCTAGGGTGAATGAGGGTCAGCAAAGAAGACTTCAATATTCAAATCTTTTGCAATCATTCTCCAAAGAGCAAATTTACTACCTCGATCATAGATAATATTAGAATTAATCGGTTTCTTTTTTAATATAGCCTGAACATTATCTGCTCAACCATCAGGGATTAAATCTGCTTTTAAATACAAGCTTTGGTGTTCAACATGAGTTAAAACTCTTGCTTTGGTTTTTCCCTTGGTGGTATCTCCTTCCCAATACATTTTCTTTGAATTGACACGAAATGATTTGACCTTGGTGGTCCAACCAATCTTTCGGCTTCTTTTAGAGCCATATTTTCGTCTTTTCTTTCCTTTATATGGTAATCTGGTTTTTAACTCCGGTGATCTGTATATGTATGAATATATAGTTTGATGATGAATTCCCAAATTTTGAGCAATCACCTTCGGGGAAACCAGAGGATTAAGACTCCTTTCGATCATTTTAATTAGATAGAGATTGTTATCAATTAATCTGTATTTTATCTTAGAATCTCGTCTTCTCTTTCTGGCTTTTCTTCTCGCACCATATATTC
>DSBD01000005.1 GCA_011049365.1 Candidatus Vogelbacteria bacterium | reverse complement strand
TTCTATTGTCAGACATTTATTATTTTTAGATAATTTAGTAAAGTTTTTTTCGTAATTTTCAGCTTCTTTTTTGTTCTTTAGGATAGTGAATGATTCACCAATTGGCGGGAGTTCTTTCCAACCTAGAATTTTTACCGGTGAAGAAAAAGTAGCTTTTTTAATAATTTGACCTTGATCATTTTCTATTTTTTTTATTCTAAAAGCCTGTCCGGCGACAGCCAGCCAATCGCCATTTTTTAAATGACCATTTTTAATAACTAAAGTAGCACTGATGCCGGTTTTAGGGTCTAAATTATTTTCCAACACAAAACCCTCGGCGGGTGCTTGAGGGTTTCCTTTCAAATCTTCCATCTCGGCCATTAAAAACAGAACATCTAATAATTCATCTACTCCTTCACCAGTTTTGGCTGAAATATTGACTGATGGAATCTTTCCACCATAACTTTCTAAGAAAATACCATTTTCAGCCAAATCTTGTTTAACTTTTTCAGGATTAGCATTAGGACGGTCAATTTTATTAATGGCTACCAAATAGGGCAGGCCGTTTTCTTCAATAGAATTTTTAGCTTCAATAGTTTGAGCTTTAACTGATTCTTCGGCTGAGACGATTAAGATAGCGATATCTGATAAACAAACGCCTCTTTTGCGCATTGAGCAAAAAGATTCATGTCCGGGTGTATCAAGAAAAGTTATTTTTTGTTCAATCTTGTTTGGATTCACCCAAATAGCTTCATAAGCGCCCAAATGTTGAGTAATTCCGCCATGTTCAGAGTCTATGATATTGCTTTTTCTAATATAGTCTAAAAGACTAGATTTTCCATGGTCAACATGACCTAAAACAGCTACCACCGGCGGTCTTTTTTCGAACATTGATTTTTCCTTTGATTTAGACATAATTTTCTAACAAGCTTGATCAAGGGCTTCTTTTTCTTCAACTGACATTTCATAAGGTGAAGTCTTATTTTTAATTGGTTTGGCATAAACATTTATTTTTTCTCGGGAGTGAATACTGGATATGATTAAGCCGTTATTTTTATTATTCAAAAAACAAGCAACAAAACTTTGATTACCGCCTTCACCTCGAAAAGGATTGAATCTTATTAAACTGGTTTTAGAAATAAAATTAAGAGATTTATTTTCCAAGTTTTGTGTTCTGTTTTCTATATTCCTTACTTTTTCTTCTAAATTAATTTTTCCTTTCTTTAAATCATCTAAAAGACTATCCAGATTTGGATTTTTTTGATCATTAAATAATTTGCGCCAGCGAACTTCTAGACATATTAGCCAAAGGATGGCTAATAGGGCAATTAAGACGATAATCGCATTAGAAATTGTTATTATTGTTTCTAAGTCCATATCAGGGAATTATAGTTTATTTTTGATAATTTGGCAAAATATGTTTATAATCTCATTAATAATTTAGATGATGAAAAGAATATATTTAGATTCCGCTTCAGCCACTTATTTGGACAAAAAAGTTCAAAAAGCTATTAGGCCGATAGAAAATATTTTTTTTGGCAATCCTTCAGCTATTCATCAAGAGGGAGTTTTGGCAAAAAAATATTTAGAAGAAAGTAGAAAAAAAATTTCTAGCTGTTTACAAGTTAGACCAACAGAAATAATTTTTACCTCCGGCGGAACGGAAAGTAATAATTTAGCCATAAAAGGAACAGCTGAAAATTGGTTAATTAAAAAAAAGAAACCGGGGCGAATTATTATTTCAGCTATTGAGCACAAGAGTGTTTGGGAGCCGGTTGGGAAATTAGCCGATGAGGGTTGGGATATATGTTTGGCGCCGGTTGATGAAAATGGGCAAGTTGATTTATCAGGGCTAAAAAAACTTATTAATAAAAATACTTGTTTAATAAGTATTGGTTATGTAAATAGTGAAATTGGTGCTATTCAACCTTTAAAAGAAATATCATATTTAATAAGAAAATTTCGCCAAAATAATTCTTTTCCTTATTTTCATTCTGATGCCTGCCAAGCCAGTCGTTTTTTATCTCTTTTACCGAATGAGTTAGGTTTGGATTTGATGACGGTCAATGGATCTAAGATATATGGTCCAAAAGGAAGCGGTTTTTTATTTAAAAAAAGATTAATAGAAATTTCTCCGATTATTATTGGCGGTAGTCAGGAAAATGATTTACGCGGAGGAACAGAAAATGTTTCGGGAATAGTAGGATTGTCAGTTGCCTTACAATTAGCGCAAGAAAAAAGAAAAGAGGAAGATCGTCGCTTAAGCCAACTTCGTGATTATTTAGCAGAACAAATATTAAAAAATATACCCAATAGTATCATAAATGGCGGAATGGAAAAAAGAGTGGCCAATAATTTGAATATTTCTTTTAAAGGAGTTTCTGGTGAATTTTTAGTTCTATCTCTTGATGCTTTAGGTATTGCTTGTTCTACTGGAAGCGCTTGCAATGATAGTAGTGAGCCAAGTTTAGTTCTATTAGCTATTGGTAGGAATAAAAAACAGGCTCAAGAAGCTATCCGTCTAAGCTTAGATAGAAAAACAACTAAAAAAGATTTGGATTATTTTTTGAATATTTTATTTGAAACGATATCAAGACTGAGACAGGAATAGTTTAAATTTATTAGCGAGCCGAGGAGCTAATATAGGTATAATACCGCGCGGCTTTGTCGCGCGTAAGGACAAGCGAAGCGAGTTCGTATTATTACCTCGGGACTTTGTCCCGAGGGCATATATTATAAATTAAAATAAAATATATGTTTGAGTTAAAAAAAATTACTCTTTGCCAATAATTCTTTAGAGCCAATAATGGACAAAGAGACGGTTATAATCCATCATCAGATTCACCATCAAGGTTATGT
>DSBD01000057.1 GCA_011049365.1 Candidatus Vogelbacteria bacterium | reverse complement strand
GATTTCGGCTGGAATTGTTCATATTAGAGCGACCTACAATAATACTGCTATGTCATTGACCGATATGACCGGCAACTTAATCATAAATTCTTCTAGTGGTGCCTTAGGGTTTAAGGGTTCTAAAAAGGGAACTCCTTTTGCCGCCGGTAAGGTTGGCGAATTGATAGCTGAACAGGGACAAAAAATGGGCTTAAAAGAAGTAGAAATTAAAGTTAAAGGTGTCGGTTCTGGTCGAGAATCGGCTATTAGAGCTTTTATGGCTAAGGGTATTAATATTTTAAAAATAAAAGATATAACTCCAATACCCTTTAATGGACCTCGTCCTCCAAAACCGAGAAGAGTTTAAAGATGTTTTAATAATTTAAAATCAGAATTACATTTGAATTTATGAAAATAGGGCCTAAATATAAAATTTGTCGGAGATTGGGTGAAAGAATATTTCCTAAGTGTCAAACAACTAAGTTTGTAGTATCGGGAGCAGAAAAAAAGAAAGGTGGTCAGAAAAAAAGACCAAAGCAATTAAGTGAATATGGCCGACAATTATTAGAGAAACAAAAAGCACGCTATACTTACGGGGTTACAGAAAAACAATTTTCTAATTATGT
The DNA here is from genome assembly GCA_011049365.1 of Candidatus Vogelbacteria bacterium. Lineage (GTDB taxonomy): Bacteria > Patescibacteriota > Minisyncoccia > Phycocordibacterales > XYD1-FULL-46-19 > DSBD01. Next base: position 2,244 of record DSBD01000057.1, on the reverse strand, counting down.
CAAAGAAGCTGGAAAAAGTAAGGGAAACAATCCTCAAGCAACTTTATACAAATTATTAGAAAGTCGCTTAGATAATATTGTCTTTCGACTTGGTTTTGCCAATTCCAGACTTTTTGCCAGACAATTAGTTTCTCATGGCCACATAATGGTAAATGACAGAAAATGTTCAATTCCATCTAGGAGAATAAAGATTGGTGACAAAGTATCAATTCGACCTCAAAGTTTGAAGAAAAATGTCTTTAGTCAATTAGATGATAAAATTAAAGAAACCAATATACCTAGTTGGCTTTTATTTGATTCAAAAAAGAAAGAAGGAGAAGTAAAAGCTGATCCTATTGTCAATGAAGGAGAATTCATTTTAAATTTTTCAACAATTTTAGAATTCTACAGTCGGGTTTAATAAACCTTTTAATTTTTAATTATAAAAATATGATTGATTTTAAAATAATAATGCCTTCCCAACCAGTTGTTCTCTCCGAGGATAATTATAAAGGGGTTTATCAGATAGAGGGTCTTTATCCAGGTTATGGTCATACTTTAGGGAATTCTCTTCGTCGTATAATCTTATCATCATTACCTGGCTTCGCTGTTACCACTTTAAAGATAGAAGGTGTTGATCATGAATTTAGCACTTTATCAGGGGTTAAAGAAGATGTGGTGTCAATAATATTGAATGTAAAAAAATTACGTTTTAGAGTAATTGGAGACGAAGACCGTTCTGTATCTATAAACTTTTCCGGTCTAGGGAAAATTACAGCTAAAGATATACAAGTACCGGCCGGAGTAGAGATAATTGACCCAGATTCTTATATAGCCGAAGTAACAGATAAAAATACTTTTTTCAAAGCTGAGATGACTTTAAAGAAAGGATTAGGTTATTTACCAAAAGAAGTTATTCAAAAAGAAAAAATGGATATTGGTGCTATTGCTTTGGATGCAATATTTACACCAGTTAGAAGAGCTAGTTACGAAGTGGAACAAATGAGAGTCGGTAATAGAACTGATTTTAATAGACTAATAATTTCCTTAGAAACTAATGGGGACACTACTCCTAGAGAAGCTCTAGAAAAATCAATCACTATAATGATAGAACAATTAAAATCAATAGTCAATTTTCAGGAGCCGGAACCAGAAATTGAAGAAGAATTAGTTGAGAAGAGAGAAGAAGAAAGTAAACCTAATTCTCTGAACGATAAAAAAGAAACTGAAGAGGACATACAAAAAACTAGAATAGAGGACTTGGATCTTTCTAGCCGAACCCAAAAAGCCTTAGCCAATGCCAGTATTAGAACAGTTGGTGGATTAGCACGTAAAAAAGAAGAAGATATTTTAGCTATTGCCGGTTTGGGTGAGAGAGGTCTACAAGAAATTAAAAGGGTCTTGAGTAATTTTGGAATTGTGTTAAAGTAATTTGGTTGAATTATGAAGCATCATCAGAAAATCAAAAAACTCGGTCGTAATAAGGATCAAAGAACTGCTCTTTTCCGCACTCAATCCTTGTCTTTAATAAAGCACGGTCGAATAAAAACGACTTTAGCTAAGGCAAAATCTCTAAGACCCGATCTGGAGAAATTGGTTACTCTAGCTAAAAAAAATAGCTTAGCTAGTAGAAAATTGGTGGCTTCCAGATTAGGAAATGATGAAGCTGCCAAAAAACTTTGTGAAGAAATAGCCAACAAATACAAAGATAGACCGGGGGGATATTTAAGAATAATTAAAATGCCTAATAGGGTAAGTGATGCGGCTCCTTTAGCCTTAATAGAATTCGTTTAATTTTTATGATGGATATAAAAACAATTGATGCCGAAAATCAATCTCTAGGGAGAATAGCTAGCCAAGCAGCTGTTTTTTTGAGGGGCAAAGATAATGTTACTTTTCAACGTAATATAATTCCTCCTGTTAAGATAAAAATTATTAATGCTTCTAAAGTAAAATTAACTGGTAAAAAAATAGACCAGAAATTATATCGCCATCATAGTGGTTACCCTGGTGGTTTAAAGGAGGAAAAAATTAGAAAAGTTATAGAGAGATTAGGTCATGAAGTTTTATTAAAAAGAGCAATTCAAAGAATGTTACCAAATAATAAACTTCGTCCCCAAATGATGAAAAGATTAATTATCACGAAGTAATTTTATGACAAAAGATAACAACATTAAAGATAAAAAAAATAATTATTTAGAAGCAGTGGGGCGAAGAAAAGAGTCAGTAGCCCGAGTCAGAGTTTATAAATCATCAGCTAATGAG
>DSBD01000062.1 GCA_011049365.1 Candidatus Vogelbacteria bacterium | reverse complement strand
GGAATAATCATTGTTATACAATCTGTCAGTTGGCCATAGTTCTTGATTCATATTTATTCTTGATTAATATTATTATCAATAATCATCTCATTTTTTGGCCTAATAAGACGATCTAATAAAATAATAACTAAAGAAACCAAAATAGCAACGGCAAATAAAGTTATTGTTCCTTTAATATCACTCATCAGCTTCGGTTGCCAAACCATCACCCCTGCCAAAGCCAACATTATTACACCACCAATAAGTTTCAAAATCCTTCCATGCTTTTCTTGAAAACGACCAATATTCATAGTTAGAACAGCAACGATTATGACTGACATCTCAATTGATAAATAGACTAACAAGTAAATTGTTAAAAGACAGATATAGAAAATAAAAGGTAATTGGTGACGACCAACCAAGTTTGACCAGACCATAGGGAAACCAGCTGTACATGGCAATTCCACCAAAACAACCCCTAAAGCCATTAAGGTCGTTCCGATCATTAAGGCCAACCAAGAACTTTCTTGTTTAACTAAAGAACGAATATCTTTAAAAATCTTCGGCTTATAACTATCAGGAATGGTAAAAGACAAACCTTTTTTGTACCAAAAATAATCTTTTACATTAACCGCTCCAAAAAGAAAAGCAATTAAAGCTACCAATATCTGAATCCAGCGCAGATAGCCAACATAGTAAAAAATATTCAAAAGACCAGCAATAAAAAGTCCATAAGCTAAAGAAGTAACAAAAAGAAAAGTAAAACCAACAAGTAAAACTTTTTTACGAGAACGAGTATAAACAACTATAGCTAGTAAGAAACTAATCAGCCAAAGAGAACAAGGATTGAAACCGTCAACAAAAGATATGATTAAAGTCATCACCACAAGAGGAGTTTCGGCAAAATCATAATCACCCCAGAAAGGCAGATTATAGACAGTTCTTACTTCTCTGGCTGAATGAACAAAAAAATCTTCTACTCCAGCTTTTATAGCCGGATCAGGGCAAACATTATCTAAACAATATAAGACTTGTTCTCTTATCTTATCCGCTGATTTAATATCAAAACCAATAATTGGCGAGAAATCACCGATAAAAGTTGTCGGCACTCCACTGAATTTGATATCATAATTTTTAATAAAACTTAAAAAGAGATCAATATTCTTATCATCGTCAAAAACCCTTATCTCTCTGACATCTAAACTGGTAAATTCGGTCTTTAATTCATCTAAAAATTTTTTTTGTTCTAAACAATAAGGACAACTTTCATCTTTAAAAAAATAAACAATAACTTCGTTTTCTTGAGCTTGCACTATTGTTCCCAGAAAACCAAAAGTTAATAATATAATAAATGTAAAGATAAATTTTCTCATAGATTGGATTATAACAAAATAGTAACAATTTTAACAAACTAAACCCCTCCCAGCCAAAAAGGCCGAGAGGGGTGATAAGATTAGAGTTTGTAACCCCAGCCGGAAAAAACCACTTGATGATTAGCTTTGGTCATTTGGCAGTCAATGTCTAGCGATTCTTCCTCCAAACTTTTCTTTAGAATAGTTAGGAGTTTCAAAATAAAACTTTCTTCAACCACCATACCATTAACTTTCAAGAGAACTTCTCCATTATCAAAGCCGATTTGAGCCTCAGCTCTGATTTTGATTTCGAGGAATCCCTTCTCAATCTCCTCTAAGACTAAGTGAGGGGTAATTGAATTGATAATCCTCATAAACCTCTTTTGAAGCATCTCTTCTATCTTCTTTATTGCCCTTTGGCCAACTGCGCCTGGCAATTGATGAAGACGAAAATCATCATCAAACTTCAAAAAGAGAAGAAAAGAAGAAACTACCCTATCATCAAGATGCACTTTTCCTATTGTCTGGGGGATCTGGGTGAGAGTATTTGTGCTCATCTTATTGGTTCTTTCTTTTAAATTTAAAATACCTTAAAACTACACTTAAGATTAAACTAAATTAAATAAAAAGACAAACTATTATTTTAATCTAAAAACAAAACTCAGTAGAAAAATTTTGATGGCCCCTTCCGGGCTGACAACGATGAGTTATTGAAGCTTCCCCTAAAACCCATTCTCCCTCTTCAAAAAAGGCTGAAATTATCTTTCTTAAAGCTCTGACTGAATCATCAAAAAGTCCATCATAAATGGCAGTGATTTCCCATAAGTTATTTTTTTCTTCAACAGATATTACTAACTCTCGACAAGTAAATTCATCACAATCCCCCCAATTATCTATAACCAGCTGTCTGGCTACTTCTTCAGATAATTTTATTTCCTCACTATCTACATCTTCTTTGTTAAAAATAAAATAATCAACTAAAATAAAAAATAAAATTATCAGTAAAATAAAAACTATTATCAATAAGGAAATATTCAAATATTTAATCATGAGTTCTATTTTACCACAAATTTTAAAAACAAAAGAAAAAGCCCCCGGCAAGAATTGCGAGGGGGCGGCTGGCGCGAGATGGATGTATGGCGAATACCTACTTTTTTGCTAAGAGGCAATGGTACTGGCCATACATTCCAAGGGCCATTACAATGAGAAAAATACAATACACGACCATGATAAACCTCCTTCTTGTTTTGATTGTCCAAAGGAATCACCTTGATTCCAACTGGCTGAAGTGTATCATATATTGAATAATTTGTCAATAGTTTAAAAATCCTTTAATATTAAGCTATACTGACTAAATCATTTCTATCTCTCTTATTAAATCATATATGAGATATTAAGTCAAGGATTGTAAATCCCCTTCTGAAACGACTTAATAATACATTTTTGAGCCCAAAAAACAGTAAGCCCCAAACATTTTCATATTTGGGGACAAACTGTTTTATGTGCGCAGGGAGGGATTTGGTCACAAGTTACTAAGTATAATTTTTCGCTTCGCTCAAATTCTACTAAGTACTCG
>DSBD01000034.1 GCA_011049365.1 Candidatus Vogelbacteria bacterium | reverse complement strand
GTTCTGGACTTAGTTGGCCTGGAGTCAAAAATGTGGCATTTTCCTTTTGAATTATCAGGTGGAGAAAGACAAAGGGTGGCCATTGCTAGAGCGATAGTTAATCAACCGGATCTTTTGATAGCCGATGAACCAACTGGCAATCTAGATCCAATAAATGCTCATGAGATAATAGAGATTTTTCAGAGTATAAACAAACTTGGAACAACAGTAATTTTGACGACTCATAATAAGGGGGTTATTGATAATCTTGGCCGTCGAGTTATTACTTTGGACCATGGTCGAATAACTAGAGATGATAAAGAGGGACGTTATATTATATAATGATTAAAATATGATGTGGATAAATATAAAAAGAATTTTGCGAACTGGTTTCATAAAATTTTGGCGCAATAGCGTAGTGGCGATTGCTTCGGTTTTAGTAATGGTTATTACTTTATTTATTATTGGTAGTTTGATTTTAGCTAATGTTTTTTTGAATGATACCTTAAATAGCATTAAAGAAAGAGTTGATATCAGTGTCTCTTTCAAAACTAATGCTCCGGAAGGTGAAATTATGGCTCTTAAGTCTTCTTTAGAACTTTTGCCGGAAGTTAAAGAGGTGAAATATTCTTCGCGGGAAAAAGAATTAGAAGATTTTATAGCTAGGCATAAAGATAATGCTTTATTAGTAAAATCTTTAGAGGAAGTTGGTAATCCTTTTGGTGCCCGCTTAAGTATTATGGCTTTGGATCCGGCTCATTATGATAGTCTGGCTAGATTCCTAGAAAGTCACAATGAGGCTGGTATGTCCGGTCAACCGATTATAGACCAAATAAGTTTTAAAAGAGATATTGTTAGTCGTCTTCTAAGTATTATCTCCATTAGTCAGAAAGTTAGTTTGGTTGTGAGCATTTTCCTAGTTTTTATTTCTATTTTAGTTACTTTCAACACCATTTCTTTAGCTATTTATATAGCTCGTGATGAAATATCGGTGATGCGTTTGGTGGGTGGTAATAATTGGTATATTAGAGGTCCATTCTTAGTTGAAGGTTTGCTTTCCGGCATAATAGCCTCTTTTATTGCTTTAATATTGCTTTATCCCGGCACTATTTGGTTAAGTCAGATGACTACTGGTGTTTATGGCGGTATTAATCTTTTTTCATATTATAAAGATAGCTTTGGCTTTCTTTTCTTAACTTTATTAATTACCGGAATTTTCCTTGGCGTGTCGGCTAGTTTCTTGGCCATTCATAAGTATTTAAAAGTTTAATTATAAACAGATGACAAACAAAAGAAGACAAAAATATATTTTTGTCCTCGGCGGTGTTATGTCGGGGGTAGGAAAAGGAGTGGCTACTGCTTCTATTGCCAAAATTTTAGAAACTCGGGGATTTTCGGTTAATGCCATGAAGATCGATCCTTATTTAAATGTTGATGCTGGCACAATGAATCCGATTGAGCATGGTGAGGTTTTTGTTTTAGATTCTGGTCTAGAATGTGACCAAGATATGGGTAATTATGAACGCTTTTTAGATAAAAGTTTACCCCATGAAAGCTATATGACCAGTGGAATGGTTTATAAATATGTGATTGATAAAGAAAGAGCCCTGGGCTTTAACGGTAAATGTGTTGATCCGGTTCCATATATTTCGGCTGAAATATTAAGAAGGATTAAAAAATCTATTGAGAAAACTAAGTCTGATATTACTATTGTAGAAATTGGTGGAACGGTGGGTGAATATCAAAATGCTATTTTTATAGAAGCGGCCAGAGTTTTGAAATTAAAAAATCCGGATGATGTTACTTTTGTTTTAGTTAGTTATTTACCGGTTCCTAATAAAATTGGGGAGATGAAAACTAAGCCGACGCAATATGCTGTTCAGACTATGAATTCTTTCGGTGTTCATCCTGATATTATAATCGCTCGCAGTGATCATCATTTAGATAATAAAAGAAGAGAAAAATTGGCTTTTAGTAGTAATATTCCGACAGAAAATATTATCTCTGCTCCTGATGTGGATAGTATTTATGATGTGCCAATTAATTTTGAAAAAAATGGTTTAAGTGACACTGTTTTGAAATTACTTAAAATAAAACCGCGAACCAGTGATTTGAAAGACTGGAAAAAAGCAGCTGATCGGATAACTAAGAGTCGTAAAGAGATTAAAATTGGTATAGTTGGTAAATATTTTAGAACTGGTGATTTTGTTTTGTCTGATGTCTATATCTCAATTATAGAAGCCTTAAAGCATTCAGCCGGGCAGTTGAGGTGCAAAGCATCGATTGATTGGTTAGATTCGGAAGATTATGAGAAAGATAAGAAGAATTTGAAAGAATTATCAAATTATCATGGTATTTTAGTCCCGGGAGGTTTTGGAGAAAGAGGCATTGAAGGTAAAATTCTAGCTATTAAATATGCTCGGGAGAATAAAATACCATATCTTGGTCTTTGTTATGGTATGCAACTGGCTGTTTTAGAATATGCTCGCCATGTGGTCGGTTTAAAGGACGCTCAGACGGCTGAAATAGATCCTGACTCTAAAAATTTAGTAATAGATATAATGCCAGAGCAAAAAAAGATGTTGGCCGAAGAAAAATATGGTGCGACGATGCGCCTTGGTGCCTATCCGGCCAAAATTAAAAAAGGTACTATTGCCTATAATGCCTATAAACAAGAAGAAATAAGTGAACGTCATCGTCATCGTTTTGAGGTTAATCCGGAATATATTGATATTTTAACTAAAGCCGGACTTATTTTTTCAGCCACTTCGCCAGATGGTCGCTTAATGGAAATAGCGGAACTATCTAAAAATATTCACCCTTTCTTTGTGGGAACACAATTCCATCCGGAATTTAAATCAAGTCTCTTGAAACCGCATCCACTTTTCTTGTCATTTATGAAGGTGGCTGAGAAGAAGAAAAATCGTTAGATTTTTTCTATATTGTATATTTAATATATTGTTAAGTTATTAT
>DSBD01000023.1 GCA_011049365.1 Candidatus Vogelbacteria bacterium | reverse complement strand
TAAAAGGTATTTTTAGATGAGCTGCTACCCTCATAGCATCTAAACGGTCTGCCCTTTGTGAACAAATAGTATTGGGAGGCACCCAACCTTTGATATAAACTCCAATGACTTGAGCTCCATTTTTTTTTAACAAAGCAGCTGCAACTGAACTATCTACTCCCCCACTTAAACCAATATATATTTTTTTATTTTTAACTCCCGAAATTATCATTTTATCTCATTTAAATTCATTAAGCGACAAAAAATACTTTTTGTCACTCGAGCATCAGCTAGAGCTGTATGGGCTTTTTCATTCTTTATTTCATAATATTCAGCTAAAGCTTTTAAAGACAAACTATTAATATTTTGATTAAAAAGTTTGGTATAAGCTATGGATAAGGTGTCTAGTTTTATATGCGAAGAATTATCTTTAACTTCCGCCAATCTAAATGCTTCACTCAAAAAACCCCAATCAAAGATTAAATTATGAGCTACTATTACATAACCTGAAATCTGACGGACAAAATCCTCCATAACCGACTTTAGATCCGGAGCAAAAAGCCATTCAGCTTCATTATAGCCATTTATTTTCAGTGCTCTAGGGTCAGCTGTTTCTAATCGAGAAGGTTTTATTTTCCAATCTTTTTCTTCTGTAGTCTCTAGTTCCCACTGACTATTATTTAAATTTAATCTAGTTAAAATAACAGCCAATTCTATAATTTCATTTTTTTGACAATCTAAACCAGTAGTTTCGGTGTCTATAAAAGCTAGAGATGTTTTTTTCATAATTAATTACCTTAAATATTTTTGTTTATTTTTAAGATGTTCATCATGAGTTATAGTGTAATGCATATTACCTTCTTTATCTGAAAGATAATACCAATATTCATTAGGAATAGGATAAAGAGTGGCTTCTAGAGAATCTAAGCTCGGATTAGCTATAGCTCCGGGAGGTAAACCCCGATAACGATAGGTGTTATAAGGAGAATCATATTGAAGATCCTCCAAGGTTAATTCAAAAGTATTTTTGCCCATAATATAAGGAAAAACAGCATCTATTTGTAAAGGCATATTAATTTTTAATCTTCGCCAAATAATATCAGAAATCATTCTTCGAGCTTCTGCTTGACTGGCTTCTAACTCTATTAAAGAAGCAATTATGACAATTTCTCGCCAATTTTTCCCCTGCCTAAGAGTTTCTTCTTTTAATTCAATAGTTTGACGCTCAAAATTATCTTCCATTGCCTTAATAATATCCTCCGAAGTTGCTTGAGGAAAAAAGAAATATGTGTCTGGAAAAAGAAATCCTTCTTTACCTTCAGTTAGAGAAATAAATTCTTCTTTAGAAAAATTATCTAAATTGTGAGCTAATATTTCTACTATTTGCCTAACATTTAAACCTTCTGGAATAGTTACCCGTTTTTTTTCTTGACCATAATCACCATGTCGTAACCTATCAACAACCTCAATGACAGATATTCTTTTAGGAAAATGATAATAGCCAGCCGGTATTATCTTATCTTGTTTTAAATATAATATAACCTTAGCTATTCTTTTATCTCTAATAATGTTCTTTTCTTCTAATAAACTAAAGATCTGATTAATATTTTTTCCTGTTTCAATATTAATAATGGTGTCAGGGATAAAACTAGAAGGAGAAGAAAGAAAAATCTTGTAAAAAATAACAATTAAAGTGAAAATTAAAACAAAAAAAATCCCTATCATTAAAAGAATTTTTTTAAGCATAATTATATAGGTAGATTAGATGGAGGTTCGGCTCGACGTGATCCAATTCTTGACAAAGACGGCGTTTCAGCCACTTGACCTGGAAAATGATAAATAGTCGCCAACTCTTCTGTATTTAAGGTCATGGGTTTGTAGATAAAGGGATAATGAAAATAGCCCCTAGCTCTATAACTTTTAAACATTCTTTTTTTAAGTCTAGCAGTTCTAAAACCCCAAGGATCTTTCCAAGGATACTCAAAACCAGTAGTATTGGCCGGTTTAAAACCATTCAAGTCTAAAGAATTAAATTGTTTAAGCATACTGATAATACCAACGACATTAATGAAATTAAAATTATCTTTAGGAGCTATATAAATACCCCTAATTCCACAATCAAAACCAATTTTGGATATATTTCTCTCTACTGCTTCAACTACCTTTTTTTCTCCAGCTGAAAGAGTAAACTCTTGAGGGAAACCTCCCTCGGCCGGTTTTTTATCTCTTTTTAGTAATTTTTTAACAAGCTCTTGCCCATCATCACGCCAATCAACTTTTTTGAACCAGGAGCCCTTCTTTTTGAATCTTTTTTTAGCAGCCATGAAAATTATCTGAAACCAAATTTGTTCCTCCGGTTTAATTGAACCCATAAATTCTAAAATAGGAGTTATGGGGTCATTTTTATATTCATCTTTAGTCTCTTGGTCTAGTTTATAATCCACGTAAGTTTTAATCGGATAAGCATCTTTTTTAGTTAGAGCAAAATGACAACCCCAAATATCTAAATCAGATCCAGGACCTTTGTAAACAACATCTTTGGTATAGTCCTCAACTTCAAATATCTCCACTTCCGGATACTGAGCATAAATTTCTGCTTCAACTAAATTTTTGAAAAATTTTTGAGTATAAATAAAAAAACGAACATTACCACCTATTGATACAATCTCTAAAGAAAACCAGGATCTCAGAAGTCCCTCCCACCAACGTTGAATAAAAGTACCATCTCTGGTTTGCTGTAATGAACTTAAAAACATTTCCATCGCCAGAGGACTTTTGGTTATATTTCGTGGAATTTTTATCTCTAATAAAATCCACTCCAGACTTTCTTGAAACTTTAATTGAACATAATTAATCCACATTCTCCATAAAAGAGCAAAAAAGATTAGGGGCATAAAATAGACTAGGTATTTCAAAGCCGGCAAAAATAACTCTAATATAGAATAATACATGATTTATTTATCATATAACAAAAATACCTTTAAGCCAAGGTAT
>DSBD01000012.1 GCA_011049365.1 Candidatus Vogelbacteria bacterium | reverse complement strand
CCGGCTAAGTTTTTAAATATTGGCGCTCGTATCCCTAAAGGAGTTATCTTGATGGGTCCACCCGGAGCGGGAAAAACGTTGCTCGCCAGGGCAATCGCCGGTGAAGCCCATGTTCCTTTCTTTTATCTCTCCGGTTCAGAGTTTGTGGAGATGTTTGTCGGAGTTGGAGCCAGTGTTACCGGAGATACCCCTGTTTTAATAAAAAATAAAGATGGACGAGTTAAACTACTGTTAATCGCTGATTTGGTTGATAAATATTATCAAGAGAATGAAGAAGGGGTAGTGAAAATTGTCGCCGATTTAAAAACTCTTGGTTTCGAGAAAAAAAAGACTGCTCGGCGAGGAAGTCAGGGAGATAAAACTTATTTTGGTAATAGTAAATGGTCAACAGTCAAAGGGGTCTATCGCCACAAAGTGGATAAAATTTATAAAATTAATTATTTAGGTGGTTCTATTAGAGCAACTGGTGATCATTCAGTTTTTATTAGAAAGCATAATTATATAACAGCTAAAAAAGTCTCAGAATTAAAATCCGGAGATGTATTGGTTCAGTTGCCGTTTAAAGTAAGAGGTGCTTTTAAGTCGGGATTTGGTACTACTCATTCAGTAAGAGCTCATAACTTTGATAAGTTGACTGAGGAAAAATATCTTTCTCTTTATGATAAAGAATATCAACAAGCGGTTGCTAGTTATAATTTAGTTTGCAATAGCGCTAATATGTCCAGGTCTGTTGTCGCTTCATCTGTTGGCGTTAGTGAGGGAACTGTCGCTAATTGGCAGAATAATATCCAGCGGTCGAGATTTTTTTCTAATAATCTATTGCGCATAAATACTCCTTCTAAAGTTAAAATAACTCCTGAATTGATGCGTCTGCTTGGCCATTATACTGCCGAAGGAAGAGTAACCCAGTATACGACTCAATTTGTCTTTGGTTCTCATGAGAAAAAATTACATAAAGATTGTATTAATTTACTTAAAGATATTTTTAAATTAGAGCCGACTACTAGATTGATGACTGACACCAATTCTTTCAGAATTTCTGTTCATTCTCCATATATTGCTAGATTTTTTGAACGTCTTTGTGGGACCGGTAGTTATAATAAAAAGCTTCCTGAATTTATATGGGAATTGCCGGTGGAATATTTCAATGCCTATCTAAAAGGATATTCTGATGGTGGTGGTTATACTACCAAAGAAGGAAAATTGTCTGTAACCTCTGTTTCCAAACGTCTTATTCGTGAGTTATCATGGCTTTGTTCAATGCATGGTCTCCCGGTGGATGTTAGGGAATGTATTTCTCCTTCTCGTATTATCAGACCCGGCTCTAAGTCAACCCCACCAAGCAGATATTGGAATTTAATTATTGGAAAATCCTCTCATTCCTTTCAAGATTATCAAGGCACGATTAAACAATTTGAAAAGACTGTGATTAGAGATATAACTGAAGAAGAATACGATGGTTATGTTTATGATTTATGTGGTTGTGACAATGAGGCTTTCTTTGGTGGTGAAAGGCCGATGTTATTACATAATAGCCGAGTAAGAAATTTATTTCAGATGGCTAAGAAAGTCGCCCCGGCTATTATTTTTATAGATGAGATAGATGCTATCGGTCGCCATCGTGGTTCAGGTATGGGTGGTGGTAATGATGAGAGGGAACAAACTTTGAATCAGATTTTAGTAGAAATGGATGGTTTTGAACCACATGAAAAATTAATTGTTGTTGCCGCCACCAATAGGCCTGATGTTTTAGATACTGCCCTTTTGCGCCCGGGTCGTTTTGATCGACGGGTTATTTTGGATTTGCCGGACATAAATGACCGGGAAGCTATTTTAAAGATTCATGCTCGTAAAAAACCTCTGGCTGAAAGTGTTAATTTAAGAACAGTTGCTCAAAGAACACCTGGCTTTACTGGTGCTGATTTGAATAATGTGATGAATGAAGCCGCTATTTTGGCCGCCCGAGAAAATCGTCAAGAAATAATTCAAGATGATTTATTAAGAAGTATTGAAAAAGTTATGCTAGGACCGGAAAGAAAAAGTCATGTCCTATCAGAACATGAGAAAAAAATTACTGCTTATCATGAAATTGGTCATGCCTTGGTAGCTTCTTTAATACCCGAAGCTGACCCAATTCACAAAGTATCTATAATTTCTCGTGGTCATGCTGCCGGTTATACTTTGAAATTACCTTTTGAAGACCGCAAACTTAATTCTAGAAAAGAATTTTTGGCTGATTTAGCTATGTCTTTAGGTGGTTATACAGCCGAAAAATTAGTTTTTGATGATATCACTACCGGAGCCGGTAATGATATTAGAGTAGCCACAGCTCTAGCGCGTGATATGGTTGTTCGTTATGGCATGAGTGATAAAATTGGTCCGGTAGCTTATGATTTTTCCGGTCCGAGAATCCATCAAGGAGAAATAATTAGCAATGAAAACAAAGTATCTGAAGATCGCCAAAAAATTATTGATGAAGAAGTTTCTCGCTTAATGTCTGAAGCTCTTAAAAAAGCGGAAAATATATTGAAAGAAAATCGTCAAGCTTTGGACGAAATGAGCGCAGAGTTGATAAAAAGAGAGACATTGGAGAGAAAAGATTTTGAAGATCTTTTATTACTGCACGGCATTAGACCCAAAGAGGAAAATAATTTTTAAATGCTAAATATTTACAAACCGCAAGGTTTAACTCCTAAAGAAACTCTAAATCTTTTACGCCTTGAAAGACCTGATTTAGTAGAGGAACCTTTAAGTTATGCCGGCCGATTAGATCCTCTGGCTGAAGGGGTTTTACCGGTTTTGGTTGGGAAAGAAGAAAATCAAAATAGAGAAAAATATTTAAAAATGGATAAAAAATATTTAGCCCGTTTTATTTTCGGCTTCAGTACTGATACGGGGGATATTATGGGATTGATAAAGGAAAAGTCCCTCAATTCTTCTTTAGAGGAATTTAATTTTGAAAAAGCGAAAGATTTAATT
>DSBD01000031.1 GCA_011049365.1 Candidatus Vogelbacteria bacterium | reverse complement strand
TATTAAAACCTTAAGAATTCTCATAACAAATATTCTTTTAGTGGAAGGAAAAAAAACATTTAAAATAATCGCCGGACGATAAGGAGTTTTCAAGGCATATTTGTGAAATTCTGAAATCATATTAAAAAACTTTTATTATAATTAACAAACCGAAAATAAAAAATAATATTATTAGAATTGGCCAAATGAGCCAAATTAATAAAGTCAGAAGAGCTAGAACAAAAGTTGAAAAAATAACAATTAAACTAATTACTATAATTATCGTCCTGAAAATAATACCGACTAAGCGCATCAAAGTATTAACGATAAATGAGGAAAATAACTCAAAGGGGTCTACCTTACCCGAATAATTTTCTCCTAAACGATGCCAAGGAGAAAGAAAAGTTTTTAAAATGATACCAAAAGAAAAAAAGTTACAAAGAAAGATAAAAATATTCCCCCAAATTTTAAATAAATCCACAAGAGCTTTAGTATAATGCCAAATTATGTATGAAAATAATAAATAGCCAATATCCATTATTTAATATTATACAACAAAAAGAGAAATATTTCCTAGAGTTTATAAAATATTCGTCGGCCAAAGCGCAAATCTATATATTCTATTTGCCAATTATTATTTTCTAGTTCATTAATGAATTCTTGATTTTTAAAAATCGGCGCAAAATCCTCAGCCAAGATCTTATAATCCTGTTCTAGATAAAAAATAATCGGCCAATAAAGTTGGCCAGTACCCTCTTTATTAATCTCCAAGACCAATCTAATATCACCACTATTAAAAATTTCTATTACTGAAATTTTAGCTGTCATATTATTATCAGATAACACCATCCTGATAATTCCAATTATATCCTCTAGATTTCTGAAATACCGACTAGGGAGAATTACTTGACCTAAAGGAGAAGAAAAATTTCGTCCTGTTATTCTTGGTATCAAGGAATTAGATAATAAGGGGGCTGGAGAAAATATAAAACCTCTTTTATCAACAAAGAAACACTCAGACCCCTCCCCATCTTCATTTTCACGACACCATAAATATTTAGGCATCCTTTCTTCAAGCACAACTTCTAAAGTATCAATACCGTCTAAAGAAATTCTAACTTGATAAAGATGGATGTCACTTGATAAAATATTTCTAGCTATTTTTTTAAAAGGAGTAAAAAGAAAATTTCTAGTCGGAATTAAAAAAAATCTTTTGGAGTCCAGAATATCTTCTATCTTAAAAACAACTTCTTCTGATGAAATAGTTTGAGCGCCATAAATCTCAATTTTTTTGATTTGAAATTGTGGTTGATTGAAAATATAGATTAAAGCCAAAAAACCGCTTGCTATAAAAATAAACCAAGAAGAAAATTTTAACCAAAAGATTATTCTCCGCCGCCGGCGAGAAATATTAACTTTCTCTTGATAAGTAACCATAGATTATAACCTATTGCCTTTTTAGATAAGGTTTTAAGACTTCTGGAACTCTTACTTTACCATCAGCTGTTTGAAAGTTTTCTACCAAAGATACCAAGGCTCTAGGAAAAGCTAAGGCAGTACCGTTTAAAGAATGAACGAAAGCTACCCGACCATCAGGACGTTTGTATTTAATATTTAATCTCCTAGTCTGCCAATCATGAAAATAAGAAATAGAATGGGTTTCTCGATATTTATTTTCTGATGGTACCCAAGCTTCGATATCATATTTTTTAACTTGCCCGATACCCAAATCGCCACCACAATTTATAACCACTCTATAAGGAATGCCGAGGGCTTGCATTATCTCTTCAGCATTCTCTCTCAATTCTTCATGCCACTTAACACTTTCTTGATGAGAATCTTCACAGAGAACAATTTGTTCCACTTTATAAAACTCATGAACTCTAATAAGACCTTTAGTATCTTTACCATGACTACCAGCTTCTCTTCTAAAACAAGGAGAAAAAGCGACGAATTTTTTTGGCAAATCTTCATTTGATAAAACTTCATTCATAAAATAACCCATCATACCAACTTCTGAAGTACCAGCTAGATATTCTTCATCTTGAGTTTTATATAAATCATCTTCACCTTGAGGTAGATAACCTGTTCCTAAAAATGGTTCTTTTCTGACTAAACTCGGAGCAATTACTGGCACAAAACCTTTTTTAATCATAAAATCCCAAGCAAATTGCCAAAGAGCAGCTTCTAACATCGCCCCACCGCTTTTTAGAAAATAACCACGAAAGCCGGAAACTTTAGCTCCTCGTTCAAAATCAGCCCAACCTAGATTTTCTAATATCTCTATATGACTTTTGCCTTCAAAATCAAAAGTCTTTTTTTCACCCCAAGAACTAATCTCTTTATTATCATCATCAGAATCACCATCAGGAACACTGATATCAGGAATATTAGGAACTTTCAACATCAAAGCTCGCCATTTAATCATAATATTTTTTAATTCCTCTTCTTTCGTTTGAAGATTAGTTTTTAAGTCTTGACTACTATTTATTAATTCTTGCCTTTCAGTAGAGTCTTGGGTTTGACCAATTAAAGAAGAAAGCTTATTTTGTTTAGCTCTCAATTCTTCGGTCTCTGCTAAACTAATTAACCTTTGTTCTTCTAATTTTAATAATTTATCTACATCAAAAGAGAGTCTCTTTTTTTGAGTTGCTTCTTTTATTAACTGGCGATTAGCTTTAATAAATTTTATATCCAACATATTCCTAAAATATATCAGAAAATAAGAAAAAGAGCTAGGTTTCTACTGTGATAAAAATTATCTTTAATTATCTAATCTTTTCAGCCAGATGAGGATATTTCTCCTTTAATTTTTGTTTTTCCTTTTCAGGAAGACTGTCTAGATATATATCCTTTCACTTCATTGGGTAACTCAAGACCTTCAATAGTTTTGAGTCCGTTAAGATAAAAACCTCCGTCAATTGGTTCAGGCAATCTGGTATTCTTAATAGAAGTTATTCGTCGGATATCAACATAACCATTTATTTTTTTAGGAAAATTAAGACCTTCTGCTGATGTTAAATTACTAAGACTTAGATCAGTAC
>DSBD01000067.1 GCA_011049365.1 Candidatus Vogelbacteria bacterium | reverse complement strand
GCGCGAAGCGCGGCAATCAATCAGGATTTTGCTCAAAAAAGGTTCGCACTATGTTCAGTAATTGTGACCAATTTAGACATTTTGAAAATTCAGAGGCGTTTAGTTGTTTCCCCGCAAAATTCGCAATGTTTAGAATGGTCGGGCTGCCGAGAATTGAACTCGGGTCACACGCACCCCATGCGTGCATACTACCACTGTACTACAGCCCGCAAAAAAATTATATCACAAAATAAAAAGTTCAAGAATTTATTGACCTACAAGCTAAACAGGTATAAATTAAAAGTAGTTATGTTCGTTTTCATTTTTAACTAGACCGAAAGGAGGTGATCAAGATGAATAGCGGAACAATACCCCCTATCGTCCAACTTAAGCTTGAACAGGTAAGGCAAGAATTAGAAAAGTTTAACAGTCAAAATATCCTTCAGGATATTAAACCGGCCAAAGATGGCCGAGTTGTTAAATACTCTGATTCAGAGAGAAATTGTTTATCACTTAAGATCAAATTCTCTCCACCAATGATCAAAATACTTTCTGTTCATGGCAAATGGAAGTCAGCGCGAAGTTGCCTAGAGAAAATCGTTCAATCTAATGGGAGATTGTGAAATGAAGGCGTTCGTCTAAAAGCCGGATATCTGACAAAAAAGATATCCGGCTCAACTTTTAGAAATATCTTTGCATTACTGATTAGATGAAATAAATAGATAATAGGAATAGAACATATAACGACATCAGAAAGATTCCTTCATATTTGCCTATTCTTCCACCAGTTTTAGTGAATATATAGAAAAAGACCGCTGAAGCTATAAGAAATATTCTGTTTATTATAGAAAACTCCAAACCGTCAGCTTGAATTGGATGAATTAAAGCTATGATAGCCAAGATTAAGGTTGTATTTATAATCACCGCCCCCATAAAATTGGCTAGAGTCATCCAATTTTCACCCTTAATAGCCGAGCTAACGGCAAAATAAGTTTCCGGCAAAGTGCCCCCCAAACTAACAACCAACATACCAACTAAGACAATCGGTAAATTTAAAACTTCAGCAAAGAAAGAAGCTGAATGAACTACCCCTTGAGCGGCTATAATTAAAACAAAAAAAGAAAAAATGGTTATAAAAAAATCTCTTAAAACAAATTTAATATCACTTATATCCACATCTTGCTCTTCATATATTTTCGTAAACCTCTCTCTTTTGGAGAAAAGCCAGAAAATATAAGAAATAAAAAGAGCTATTAAAATAAGAGCATCTGATCTGGAAAGAACTCCATCAGCTATAAGAACTATAGGTAATATGGCGGCAGCTATGGTAAATATGGAAGTAGATTGCACCGTTCTACTCTCAGTCGGAATCTCTTTTTTAGGAGAAAATAATATAGTCAAACCAACCGCTACGGTCAATACAATAAGATTATTTCCCATAATATCACCGAAACTAAGTTCCGGAATACCACGTAAAGCTGAAGACACACCCACAAAAAGATTAGGTAAAGCTCCAGCTGAAGCCATAACAAAAAAAGCGACTACAAATTCTTTAGCCCCCAACAATCTGGAAAAATACATCAGTTTTTTTACTATGGTCTCACCAGCCCAAAAGATAAATCCGATAGAAATTAAAAAAAGTGAGACATTAAAAAGCCAAAACATAGAGCCATTTTAGCATATAGTCTTTCTATTATCTAGAAAATAGGTAAGATAAGTGACCTATATTAAAGCTAAATTAATCTTGTTTGATATATTTTTAGACAAACAAGTCAAAAATGGTCGGAGCGCCGGGATTCGAACCCGGAGTCGCCCGCTCCCAAAGCGGGAATGTTAGCCGTTACACTACGCTCCGAAAAAACATTTAGTTTAATTAAAGATAGCAAATTAAAAGCTAAAAGACAAATTATTTAAGTGTTAGAAATCCCAGTATTCCTCTATTTTAAACAATTTATCATCTTGAGTTAAAAAGACAGTAATAACACCGAATCGCCAATCATTATCTAATAGACTATTTTCTCCTAGATAATTATTAATAGTTTTCTCTAAGTTGGATAATTTTTTAGTATCAATCTTATTTAAGAGTGAAAAGCTTTCACGTGAAACTTGATAATCAATCTTAGTCGTCTTTACTTCTATAAAAAATATCTTTCTTCCTTTTTGGGCTACTATATCTATTTCTCCATAAGGTTTAGAATAATTTCTTGTTTTCACGAGAAACTTTTTTTTCTGCAAATACTTAACCGCCAATTCTTCACCATATTTACCAGTATCTGAATATTTTAAAAAATTAAATTTCATTTTTTACTATTTTAAAAGATATTTAAACAATTTTAAACCAAAATTAAAACATTATTAGTATAATTTATAAACTCTTCTTTAGCTCCTCGGCTCGGAAATGAAAATGTAAAAACATTTTCATTTCGCTCGCCTTACGTCGCTAATAAACAAAATTATTAAAGTTTTATGTAAAACATATATCAAAAAGGTTTCTTACGAAACATTTATTAATTTAATAGACAAAAACTATGAAAAAAAGAATCAAAAGGACAATAATTAAAAATATCGTTATAAAATAACATATAATCTAAAAGGTTGGAAAATACCATATGTCTTTTAATACACATAATCCCCATACTTATCCACGGAAAATTTATTATATATGCCTTATTTAAAACATTTTAAGTGTTAAAAAGGCAATTTATGGGTCATTATTATTCTATAAGACTAATTTGAAAATTAAAAGACAATATATTCTATTTCTAATATTCTTTTTATTTGCGAATCTTTAATCTGGATAAATATTTTAAAAACCGACCAAAAGGCGGTTTTTTTGTGCGGGTAGGTCTGTGCCCCTCATTTGCCAAGCAAGTGAGGGGGGAGAATCGGTCACTCTCGTGGATATTTTCTTCGTTTTGCAAACTCAAAAATATCTCACTCCTTGACCTCCACTCACGCCATGGCCTGCGGCCAACTTCGTCGGCGTTCGGTTCGATTCTCCTCGCAGACCTTTGGTCTGCTCTACCCTTCAAAAAACCGCCCAAAAGGCGGTTTTTTTGTGCGGGTAGGGAGAATCGAACTC
>DSBD01000029.1 GCA_011049365.1 Candidatus Vogelbacteria bacterium | reverse complement strand
TTTGTTTTTTATAAGATCTCTTGTATTAGTATTTTTATATATATTATCACCAATGGCCTTTTTCTCTTTAATAGTTCCTGGACAAGAAAAATTCTCCAAATGGTGGCACAAACTTACTACCAATGCTTTAGTTGCGCCCGTCTTTATGTTTTTTATTGTGGTCTTTATTAATATGATCACCGCAGAAGATGGAATATCACATTTAGGTAGAGAGCTAAGTAAATCCATACAAGCAGCTGGTTTTACTATTACTCCTTTATTTACTTTGACTCTTCATTTTGCAAGTTTCTTCATCGCCTACGGTATTCTAGTTGGTGGCATGATCGCCTCAGTCAAGATGGGAGCAATAGGAGCTAAGATGTCGGCTATGGCGGGAGCGACTATAACCGGCTATGCCGTCGCTCAAGCCGGGCGACAAACCCTTGGCCGAGCCGGTGGTGCTTTGGCTCAATCTGAAACTCTGCAAAAAATGGCTAAAGAAAAAGGGGTGGGTGGAGCTTTAGCAAGAACTGGGCTTCGGTCTTCCAATTGGATGTCTAAAGGCAGTTTTGATATCAGAAGTGCTCCGGGAGTAGGTGAAGGAATGCAACAACTGGCTGCTAGCCAAGGATTAGATATTGGTCAAGCAACCGGCGCCGGTGGTTTCAAAAAAGCGACAGAAGACAAAGAAAAGAAGAAAATAGAGAAAGAAGAAGAATTTATGAAAATGACTGGTATGGATGAAGCTGAAAAGAAAGAATATATAGAGAAAAGGTCTTCATTCCGTAAAGAAGGTATTCTGCGTAGGATTAACTCCAAGCAAAAAGCTCGTGTCAGAAAACAGATGATTGGTGGAACTATGTCTCCAAGCGAACAAGTAGAGCAAGAAGAAAATATCAAGGCAAATTATGATGCCAAGATAGAAAAAGTTAAAACAGAAAAACAGTATGACCGACAAAAAACTTTATGGGAAAACACAAAAACAAGAACTGATCAAGATTTAGAGAGTGAACGAAGAAAGCTTAAAGAAAATGAAGCAAAAGCTGTTGATCCCAATACACAAGATCCTAAAAAGTGGAGACAAGAAGCCGAGAAAAACAAACAAAGAATTGACGCACTTTTGAAAGAAAGAGAAGAAGCTAGGAAAGCTTTTGCCGACATAGAAGACGATATCGCTCGCTTAGAAAAAAGTAAAAAGGCTGAGATTGGTAAAATAAAGAAAGGTGGTAAAAGGAAACCAAAGGATGAAGAATGGATTGAGAAACTAAGAGACGCAATTAAAAACGAAGGAGAAACCCCTCCACCTAGCGCCGGCGGAACAAGTGTAGGAGAAAGTTTTAGAGAATCAACTACTCCCCCGTCCGCAAACTAATGAAAAATTGGAAAGGTTTAGAAATATATAAAATTTATAAAATAAATAGTAAAAATGAAAGAAGAAGAACTCCTCTACCAAAACTACCAAAAACTACCTACGCCACTTAAAGGATATTTAAAGGAAGAAGAATATAAAAAACAAGCTTCTTCTTTGAGTCAGAGATTTAGCTTAAATACTGAGCAGGAAGAGGCTTTGAGATATGAAATTATACTGGTCTTGTTGGGAATTTCTCCTTATGATGATTTTACCGAACGTTTGAGAACTGAAATTGGCTTAGATGAAGTCAAAGCTAAAAATTTGAACCGTTTATGCCAAAATGAAATTTTTAATCCCTGGCTCTCTGTTTTAAGAGAGTTTAAAAAGGAAATAGAAGAAGATTTTAAAAGTATTAGTAAATTTGATTCAGAAGATATGGAATATTCAATAGAACAATTAGAAGAAGCTTTTAATAATTTGCCAGAAGATATTAAAGATGCCATCCAATCGTCCGACCTTTTGAAAGATGTTCAATTGGTTGGCTATGGCAACAAACTTCATATTGACCAAATTGGCGCTCTGGGCGAAGAAGTTGGTTATGTCTTATTAGGTCTGACCAAAATAAATAATTTTCTTCCTCGGGTAGAGAAAAGATTGCAATTATCGCCCGGCTTAGCTGCTAACATAGTTAGTGATATTAATACCAGGATTTTTGCCCCAATGAAGGAATCTTTGCGTAAAGTTCATCATATCGGACCGCAAAAAAAAGAGGAAGAAGAGAAAGAATCCTCCACCCCACTCAAACCAGCCGATCTGGCTCAAGCTGATAATATTTTTGAGCAAAAAATGAAAAAACTTTTTAATCGGCCAATGATAAAAGAAGAGGATGACGACGAGCAAGAAAAAAAAGAAATAAACAAGGAAGACCAAGACGATGATCTGCCGCCGCCACCACCTCCAAATAGCGATCCATACCGAGAACCTATTAATTAAAAAACACTTTTGGTGTATAATTATGAAGAAGAACAAACATAATTATGCAATTTCAAGTTCCACAATTTATAGAAATAGAAGATAAGATATTTGGTCCTTTAACTTTTAAGCAATTTATTTATTTAGTTGGTGGTGGTGGTATGTCTTTTTTGATTTATGTCTTTCTACCTCTTTATTTAGCCATTATTCCCATTATCTTAATTGCCGGTTTTGCTTTGGCTTTGGCTTTTTGGAAAATAAATGATCGGCCATTTATCGCTGTTCTAGAATCCGGTTTTTATTATCTTTTTACATCTAGAAAATATATTTGGAAAAAAGAAAAACCTAAATCACCCAAAGATATTGCTCAAGTTATTGAGAAAGGAGAAAGGGTTGATATTCTGCCCCGGCTATCTAAAAGTAATTTAGAGGATTTATCTTGGAAATTAGACATTAAAAAAGAAATAGAATGATTCAAGCTTTAAGTGCTCAAAGTTTCGTCCCGATTAAAGAAATACGCGATGGCGTAGTTTTCTTGAAGAATGGTTCTAAAAGAATGGTTCTGTTAACCACGGCGCTTAATTTCGCCCTTAAATCAGACGATGAGAAGGAAGCCATTTTGATGCAATATCAAAGTTTTTTAAATTCTTTAGACTTTGATTTACAAATTTTTGTCCACTCCCGTAAATTAAATATTCAACCATATTTAGATATTTTAGAAGAAAAGAGAAGTCAACAAACTAATGAACTTCTTAAAATCCAGATTAAAGAATATGCTAATTTTATAAAAACCTTTACTGAA
>DSBD01000001.1 GCA_011049365.1 Candidatus Vogelbacteria bacterium | reverse complement strand
TTTTTTGCTATAATTAGTATATGGAAAAAAATAGAGATATTGAGCATCCAAAAGAGTCGGCCGGTAAATTAATGACTCAAGCTGTTCCGGTTATAAACAATCAAGCGACCGTTGCTGATGTTCAGAATTTAATAATAAAAAAGACTAAAGACTTTGAAAACATTAATTATATTTATATAACTGATGAAGAAAATAAATTAGAAGGGGTTATTTCTATTAAAGAACTATTCCGACGAGAAAAGGGGGATTTGGTGAAAGATTTTATGGAAACTAATTTGGTAGTAGTTAGAAGTCGGACCGACCAAGAAAAAGTAGCAATGTTGGCTTTAAAACATAGTTTGAAAGATATTCCGGTTATAGATTCAAATTATCGTTTATTAGGAATAGTACCATCAGATATAATTTTAGATATTATTCATCGTGAAAACCAAGAGGACCATTTATTATTAGCTGGTATTAGTCATAGAAATAGTGAAATATTACTAAATCAATTACCGATGATTAGTTATTATAAAAAAAGATTACCTTGGCTGATTGTTGGTTTGATTGGTGGTATTTTAGCTGCTTTCATAGTTTCTTTTTTTGAAAAAGTAATAGCCGATATGATGATATTAGCTGCTTTTATACCGGCAGTTGTTTATATGGCTGATGCGGTTGGTGGACAGACGCAAATAATCTTTGTCAGGCAGCTAGCGATTGACCAAACAACTAATTTTAGAAGTTATTTAAAAAAAGAAACCATTGTTGGTTTTCTACTTTCTGTAACACTTTCTTTTCTTTTAGCTCTATTTGTCGTCTGGTGGTGGCAGTCTGTAATCCTGGCTTCAATTTTAGGTCTTTCATTTTTCTTCACAATTATTTTTGCTATAATTTTAGCAATTGTTATTCCTTGGTTGTTCCAAGTTTATAATTATGATCCAGCAGTCGCTTCCGGACCTTTGGCGACGGTTATTAGAGATATAGTTAGTGTTATAATATATTTTGTTGTAGCCACAGTGGCTATATTTTTATTTTTATAAGCTAAACCCCCGTAACAAAAGCAACGGGGGCTTGATGAATGATTGAGGGTTAGACTCTTGGTCGGGGGAAATAGAAGAAAGTGACGACATAAACAATAAATGTTCCTTCCGGAGTTTTTATTGTCGTTATTTTCGTCCTCATACTTTCGGAGAAAATTTCCATTCCGCGATGTTCTTCTATCCACTTATTGACTCTGTCATCCAGAGCTTCAAAGTTTCTTTGGGTCGCAGATATATCTTTTGTATCTGCAGGCACCGTCAGGGTGAAAGTTTTCATTCTTTCTTGGGTTGGTAAATTTCTAAGATCATTGGACATTAGTCTATCCTTTCGCTTGTTTTTACCTCAATATTTAAAAGAAAAACTAATTTATTTGTATCATTATCTATAAATAATGTCTAATGCTAAAAAGGGGGATAATAAGCATTTTATATCGACTGACAGATAATTTTCTAACAAGGAGATTAATTCAATTTGGTGGACCATACCGGAATCGAACCGGTTACCTCTCCCATGCCATGGGAGCGCTCTACCAAGTGAGCTAATGGCCCAAAACTATTTGGAATATTATCATAAATATGTTATCTTGAAAAGCATGTTTCAAAACTTCATTCTAAAACAAATGCTCAAAAAGCAAGGAGTACCCCCAGAGCAGATAGATTTACTCTTAAGGGCGATGAATAAAAAACCGGAATTGTTTAAAAAAATAGCTGAAGAAGTTAAAAAAGAAATGGATTCCGGTAAAAATCAACAACAAGCGGCTATGGAAATATTTTCCAAGTACAGGGATGAATTATCCGAAGTATTAAAGTAATATGGGTTTAGCAGTCGGTATAGTTGGCTTGCCTAATGTGGGTAAATCTACTCTTTTTAATGCTTTAACCGCCAAGAAAGTACCGGCGGAAAATTATCCCTTTTGTACTATAGATCCGGCGGTTGGAGTGGTGGCTGTGCCGGATGAGAGATTAGAACTTTTGTCAAAATTATCAAATTCGGAAAAAACTATTCCAGCTGTAGTGGAATTTGTTGATATAGCCGGTTTAGTTAAAGGTGCTTCTAAGGGAGAAGGTTTGGGAAATCAATTTTTAGCTCATATTAGAGAAGTGGATGTTATTGCTCAAGTAATTAGAATATTTGATGATCCTAACGTAGTTCATGTAGCCGGAAAGATCAGTCCTTTGGATGATAGAGAGGTTATAGATATAGAGTTAATTTTGGCTGATTTGCAGACTTTAGAAAAAAGATCTCTGGCTTTAATTGGAGATATTAAAAAAGGGGATAAGAAGGCCAAAAGAGAACTGGAAGTTTTGGAAAAAGTTAAAGATAGTTTACTAAAAGAGAAACCGGCTCGTGAATTGGAACTTTCTGAGGAAGAAAGAGATATTTGTCGCTCTTGGCATTTATTGACTATAAAGCCGGTTATTTTTATCTTAAACAAGAAAGGACAAAATGAAGTTATAGAAAAAAGAATAGGGGAATTTAAGGCCTCTGGTTTGCCTTATGTGGTGATAGATATTAAAACAGAAGCGGAAATAAATGAAATGGATTTAAAGGAGCGTCAGGAATTTAGAAAAGCCTTAGTGGAAGATGATGGTGGTTTGGATAGATTAATATCCGAGTGTTATAAACTACTGGGCTTGATTACTTTTTTTACTACCGGTGAAAAAGAGACTCGTGGTTGGACAATCAAGGAGGGAAGTCGAGCACCGCAGGCCGGGGCGGCTATTCATAGTGATTTCCAGGATAAATTTATCAGAGCCGATATTATCTTTTGGCAAGATTTATTGACTACCGGTTCTTATGCTAAAGCACGAGAAAAAGGACTCTTAAGAACGGAAGGTAAAGAATATATTGTCAAAGATGGTGATGTAATAGAGTTTAGAATTTAAATAAAAAGGCACCCTTACTAAAGGATGCCTAAGAGATGCCTTGATCATTCCAGAAAATCAAGAGAACCACAGATACCAGTATAAAACAGATTGCTCCGGCAATACCTAAAGATATTAATATTTCTGACATAATCATATCCTTTCCGGGTTAAAATAACTTTCCTTGAATATTCCTATCACATTTTTTTAAATTTTCAACTCATTGAACCAAACTTTTAAAGCGTGGTATAATCAGCGAGTTG
>DSBD01000066.1 GCA_011049365.1 Candidatus Vogelbacteria bacterium | reverse complement strand
ATTATAGACACAAGAAAACTGACTACTAAGATAAGTTAATAATCACTTTTCTTGTGTCTACAGGGGGTGTTTTTTCAAAGAACTAAAATACCCTATTGCAGGGTATTATAAATATAACATACTCTTCCGGGAACGGGATTAGGACAGTTTACTTTCCAAAGGAGACTTTTAAATCTTTCTTAAAAACTTGAGCGATTTTTTGAAGCGTATCAATACTAAAATTTTGTTGCCCGGTTTCCATTCTCGCAATATTGCTCTGCTTTGTCCCAATTTTCTTTGCTAATACTGCCTGAGACATCTTCTTTTTCTTTCGCAATTTAAATATTTGATACCCAATATTTAATTGTATGCTATATTTATCAAAATATTTCTTAAACTTAGGATCTTTTAATTGTTCTTTGAGATATTCTTAAAAATCTGTTATCTTTGGCTGTCTTTTATTCATATTTTTCCTTTTCATTGTATATCATATATGATATGTTTGTCAATAGGTTAGAAAAATGGATAATGAATCGCTGTTTGAATCTGAAGTAAACCAATAATTTCTTCGACTTGACATATCTTAAAACTTTTGTATACTTAATTTGTCTTTCGGTTCTGGCATAGAACCGTTAGGGAATTACATCCAAGAGCCATCTTCCACGCGGAGGGTGGTTTTATTTTCTCTCTATCTCTGAACGATATTTTAATTCTTTGCCCCAGATATCTTCTTTTAATTTCAACACATCATAATAGCCATCGGCGCCTGTTCTAAGCTCTTGAGAAATATTGTTTTGTGATGAAAAAATATACACCTTCTTCCCATTATTTCTTAAATAACTCACCAAAGCTAAAAAATCAGAATCACCAGTAAAAAAGATTGCCACGTTATATTTCTTAAAATGATGCATCGCATCTATTGTTATCTCTACATCCATATTGCCTTTTTCTTCGATTGATTCTCCGTTCTTATTAATAACACTTATTCTTTTTAATTCCTTTTTCCTTACTTCAAAACGAAGACCCTTCTTTAAAAAGGTAAAAAATTTATGTTTATCATCTAAACAATAATTTCTTGTGCCCTCTGCTGGATATGCCGAATAATAGAAAATTTTAATGGAGGTTGCACTAAATTTACTATCAATATATCTTACGATCTTTTCATAATCAAAAAATCTACCTTTAGTCTTTATTGCTTCCCACACATTTGATGCATTAATAAAAACATAAATAACATTTTCCTCTAATAAATCTTGACTTGCCTTGACCCCTGAACGCATATATCATTCTTTTATATTTTATTAAGGCTCTGTAGTTGTTGTGGTATCTGTGGGTTGTGTAGTTGTTGTGGTTGTTGTTTCTGGAACTATCGGTGGGATATTTATAAAAACTATTTTAGGAATTTCTGATTTTAACCCCTCGCTGTCTTGAGCTTTAATACCAAAAAATACATCAAGAGGAACACCGGGCAATCTTTTTGCTTTTAGATAATATAAATCATTTATAGGTACTTGAAGTTGAAGTTTATTGTCTTGAGCATAAAAAGTTGGCTCTCCTAAAACATTTTGCGATGAAGACCATCCCCAAGACTGCCGCGTTAAATCATTATTATTTAAATCATCTCCCTGTTTAGCAAAAACATAATGAATATCATATTTTAAAATATCTTTTGGATCTTGGTCTGAAGCTGGTATCCAAGAAAAAATCAAATTGTTGCACGCTTCATTGTCACATTTAACTTCAAAGTTTAAAACATTAGTTGGCTGATGATAATAATTTGAAGAATTAAAATAAAATTTAGTATTATCATAGGCAATTAATTTTAGATAAGACCTCAAACTATTATCATAGCCATAATAACCAATGGTTACATATTGATCAGGAGTAAAATTTAAACCTTGACCCTGAGTAGTTCCTGTAACATTAACAAGAAAATGATTATCACTGGGTAATTTGTCAATTCTATAGGATAGTTTTCTTGGCGCGGCAGAATTAGCCGCCATATTTCCATCAGCAGTAAATATTATACTTCCTACTTTTCGAGTGCCACTAACATAAGTAGGATAACTTAATATTAAGCCCGGAATATTACCATCTAATTCCCAGTTATATTTATCTCCCAAATAATCTATTGGAACGCCAAAATTTACTGAAGGATCATCAAAATCTGAGTGAAGATAGAACGCCATTGCTGTAAAAATATTGTTCGTATGATTTGTTGAAGGAATAAAAGGGTAAGAATTAATTCTAAAATCAATCACAATTTTAGAAGAATCTTTCTCAAAAGGATGCCAAGAAAATTCAGTAATATAAGGTATCGCTGGCGATGGAGTGGTAGTGGTTGTTGTGGTTGTAGTAGTGGTTGTGGTGGTTGTTGAAATTAAGCAATCATTTGAAGAAACACTTTTGGGGCTGGGACAATTTTGAATTTCAAAATCATTGGCATTATTATCAGAATCCAAGAAATTACCATTTAGATACTTCCTTTGAATACTCTGGCCTGGTTCAGGATTTACAGCGCAATTACTTTCACAATCATTCGCCTCACCAAAACCAACTTTATCAACAATTTCTCTGTTAGGATTTTTCAGAATGATTGTATTGTTATTAGTAATACTGTAATTAGAAACTAAAACATCTGCTTCGCCGATATATGTACTTGAAGCATGAGCAATCAAAAAATAATCCAAAGCATTAATTCTTTTGTTTTCTAACAAATCAGCCGGCACCAAAGAGGAGAACTGTTCTCCTTCACTTGTTTTCTTTTGTAAGTACCAACCTGTTAAGTCAACTTCGAACTCATTTGGATTAAAAAATTCTATAAATTCATCGTAGGCCATTGCTTTACCATCTTCGTCCTTTCCTGCTACTTTTATTTCATTTATTAGAATTTTAGAGTAAATAATAGGGGGCAAAGTTGTTGTTGTGGTGGTGGTAGTGGTAGTGGTAGTTGTGGTTGTAGTAGCAGAAGATGAAGCGCCTGATGAAGAAATAGCGCTACCGCCACTATTAGAAGATTCAATATAACCACTACTATTTTCTGCTCTTGGTGTTCCATTAATGGAAGCGCTAGTTTGCCAAGAAAAATTATTTTTTCTTTCCATTGTTCGCTTAGAAGAATTATCTCCTGCTGGCCAATCTGGATCTGCAAAAACTTCATCTTGAAGTTGACAATTATTATCAAATAAACGCAGCCCTTCATCAGTATTATTAAGAACTCCCGTAT
>DSBD01000018.1 GCA_011049365.1 Candidatus Vogelbacteria bacterium | reverse complement strand
TCCCTCCTCACCTCACAAACAAAAATCGCCCAATGTTTTCACATTGAGCTCATTTGTTATGTGGGCGATGAGGGACTTGAACCCCCGACCTACCCGGTGTAAACGGGTTGCTCTAGCCAACTGAGCTAATCGCCCTTTCACTTGGACTTAATTACTATAATCTACCCTATTTCAAACACTTTATCAACTAATTTTCTAATTTAAGTTATAATCAACATAATGGAGAAAAGATTAGAGGCAAATATAACCGGTCGAGTTCAGGGAATTGGTTTTAGATTTTTTATTAAAAATCAAGCTGATGATTTAGGTTTAATTGGTTTTGTTCGTAATTTAGAAGATGGTAGTGTTCAAGTAGTCGCTGAAGGAGAGGAGAAAAAACTTTCAAAATTTGAAGATATTTTAAGAAAAGGAAGTAACTATTCATTAATAGAAAAATTTGATATTAATTATTTCTCTGCTTTAGAAGAATATGATAAATTTTCAATTTTATGAAAAAAATAGATGTAATTTATGAAGATGAAGATGTGATTGTTTTTAACAAGCCGGCTGGACTGGCGATTCATGGTGATGATTTTTCTTCAGAAGAAACTTTAGTTGATTATTTACTAGAAAATTATCCTGATATTAAAGGCATCGGGGAAGATTATTTGTCTCCTAAAGGAAAAGTTTTTCCTCGCCCGGGTATTGTTCATCGTCTAGACAAAGAAACAACCGGTTTGCTAATTTGTGTTAAAAATCAAAAATCTTTTTTATATCTAAAAAAACAATTTAAAAACCATTTGATAAAAAAAGAATACCGTCTTTTGGTTTATGGTCACCTTAAAAAAGAGCGAGGTGAAATATCTTTACCAATTGGCCGGAGTCGTAAAGATCCTCGCAAGCGCTTGGTTGGGAGTAGGGCTTCTGGTAAATTACGTCCGGCTATTACTATCTATAACACCTTAGAAAAGTTTACCGGCTATTCATATTTGAGTGCTTGGCCGAAAACTGGCCGAACTCATCAGTTGCGAGTCCACTTTTCTTATCTAGGCCACCCAGTAGTAGGGGACAGATTGTATGCCGGTAGTCGAGAGTATCCAAAAGAACTCAAACATCAAGCTCTTCATGCTTATAGTCTTGAATTTAAAGCCCTTTCAGGCAAAATTATATCCTTAAAAGCTGACTTGCCGGCTGATTTTAAGGTAGTCCTTGAAAACTTAAAAAAGATGTGCTAAACTCTCGCTTATTATGCAAATGACCAGTTTTAAAATTTCGCCGGTTGATATTGAGCAAAGAAAGAGATTAGATTTGTCTCCCGGTAATACTGTTAGAGTTTGGCAGAAAATTCAAGAAAAAGGCAAAACTCGTCTCCAGGCCTTTGAGGGTCTTTTGATTGCTCGCAAACATGGCAATGAACCGGGGGGTACTTTTACTATCAGAAGAACAGCTGGAGGTATTGGAGTAGAAAAAATATTTCCTCTTTATTCTCCAATGATTGATAGAATAGAGATAGTTAAAAGATCAAAAGTTCGCCGAGCTAAGTTGTATTATATAAGGGACAAGGCGGTTAAAGAAGTAAGAAAGAGAATGAAGCAGCTATCAGCTATTGCTTTGAGTAAACAAGAGGAAAGGGAATTAGCCCCCGAAGAGGAAGTTAAGGAAGAAAATGCTGATGAGGTTAAAGAAGAAAATAATAATGAGAATACATCTGAGAATATTCCTGAAGAAATAGAAGAAGTTAAGGAAAAGACGGAAGAAGAGCCAAAAGAAGAAGATCAAGAGGTAGAAAAGACGGAAGAAACCAAAGAGTAGAGAAAAAATTCTAAAATAATCACAAAACTGGCCAACATCATTGGCTGGTTTTGTTTTTAAAGAGAAAAAAATTAAAAATAGACAAATCTTTAGAAATAATCAATAATATTCTTTATGCCCGGGTGGAGAAACTGGTAAACTCGCTACCTTGAGGTGGTAGTGCCGCAAGGCTTGCAGGTTCAAGTCCTGTCCCGGGCACATTAAAGAAGTATGATGGAAATTAATAAATTTACTTCATCACCACCCATCCGGCTCCAAAACCTTATTTTTCTTGGCAAAAGCAAATCATTTCGTATAATCAATATAAGGCCAGTGTAGCTCAGTTGGTAGAGCAGGCGCTTCGTAAGCGTCAGGTCGTCGGTTCAATTCCGACCACTGGCTCATTGACAAATTAGATATAATTTGATATAAACAACATAGAAAGGAGGTGATTGGTCTTGAAAAGAAACAAGCCTCGGGTAAAATGGGATGTCTATGGCCAAGATAGGGATGGTTTGAGTATCTTTCTTGGTCAAACTTGGGCAATCTCCGAAAAACAGGCCTGCAATCAGGTCCGTCGTCGTGAATTCGGAGAAAGGCCCTATGCTGATATCCCGCTGGCTTTTTTTGCTGTTAGTGTTAAAACAGTGAAAGAATACCAGCAACAGCAACAATTTTTGTTTTAGCGCGCGACTCTTGGGTTGCGCGCCTTTTCTCTTGCTCATTAAACTAAAAACCTCTATACTTTGAATTATAAAACTGCTTACTACTGCGAGTTATATTTAATCTATGCTTTATACCAAAAAAGGGGACAAGGGAGATACTAATCTTTTTCATTGCGATCAACAAAAGATTTCCAAAGATTCTGCTATTGTAGAAGCTTTGGGTGAATTGGATGAATTAAATTCTTTTTTAGGTTTAGCAAGGGTAGAAATTAGAGAAGTGGATTTAAAGGTAAATAATTTTCAACTTGAAGAAATTATTCGCCAGGTTCAAGAAAATCTTTTTATAATCCAAGCTGAAGTGGCGGGAGCTGATAAAAAGATTAATGATGAAAAGATAGAGAAAATAGAACAAATAATAGATTGGATTGAAAAAGAGATACTACCGATAAAGTCATTCTTTTTGCCCGGAGCTTCTAAGATTGGTGCCTGGTTTGATGTCCTTCGTTCAATCACTAGAAGAGTAGAAAGGCGAGCGGTAGTGATAAAAAATGAAGCAATTAGTCAGAATTCTTTAGCATATCTTAACCGGCTGTCATCTTTGTTTTATGCTTTAGCTAGACTTACTGCCCATAAATCTGGTATAACAGAGGAGTCGCCGGAGTATAAATAATCATATGGTGCCTATAGTGTAATGGTTAGCACAAGAGTTTGTGGAACTCTTAGTTCGAGTTCAAATCTCGATAGGCACCCCAAGTAAACAACTTCTATAAAGTCTTTAATTATGGAGCAAAAGTGCCAGATATATGTGAATATTAT
>DSBD01000041.1 GCA_011049365.1 Candidatus Vogelbacteria bacterium | reverse complement strand
ATCTCAAGCTAACCTAAAACAAACCCCCCTCGCGAGAGGGGGATTTAATATCTGAGATCAAATTATATTTCTATTCACACAGCTCAAATCTTCCGTTATCAACTTCTCCATTGTATTCTTCTTCATCATCAAAAGTAAGACAACCATTGTTGTCACAAACTATAATAACATCATCGCCTTCAGCAGAATAGCAAAATTTTCCTGTTCCATTATCATCAGCATCACTGCCATACTTACTAGTATTATATACCCAACCACCACCAATCGGCAATTTAGGCCATTGAACGGCTCCATGATTTTCGCAAATATTTTCACCAACATCAGGCGTATTCAAATCTTTTCCATCATCCATACAAAAAATAGCCGCCGGAATAATGCCCGACATAGTCGCTTGAGCGGCAGCGATTCTGGCTCTGACTCGTCCTTGATTTAGGGAAGTCAAAACAACACCGGAGAGAATACCAATGATAGCGATAACTACCAAAAGCTCAATTAATGTAAAACCTTTTTTATTCATAAAAATATATCTAAACTAATAATTTATAATTCTCTATTATTAAACACATTATACCTCAAAGAAAAGCAAAAGAAAAGCTGATGTGGATAACTAGAAGGCAGAAGCCAGGTTATAAATCGGAACCAAGACGGAAGTCAACAAAATACCAACCATCAGACCAAGACCGACAATCATCGCCGGTTCAATCAAACCAATCAAAGTATCTATCTCATTTTCTACTTCTCGACGGTAGAATTTGGCCATGGTATCTAAAACATAACCTAATTTTCCAGTTTCTTCACCGACCTTAACCATCTGAATCATAATTCCTGGAATTTCATCACTACGTGATAGGGCTTCAGAGAAAGCAGTTCCGGTTTTGACCAGTTCAGCTGATTCATCTAAAATATCACGATAGACTTCGTTATCCACTACCGCAGCGGTAATCTCAATAGAACGAACCATGGAAACACCACTAATTAAAAGGGTATTCATATTATCAGCCATGCGAGAAAGATAGAGTTTGCGGTAGAGACGATTAACCAAAGGAAAAGAAAGTTTTAAGCGGGAAATAGCTAATTGGCCGGCCGGAGTCGGAATGTATTTTATTAAAATAACTACAATAATAATCAAAAGGATTATTATAAAAGGGCCCATATTAACAACAAAATCACTCAAGCCCAGAATAGCTCTGGTATAGATAGGTAGTTCTTGACCGGTCTCATCAAAAATATCACTCAAGCGCGGGATAATATAGGCCACCATTAAAATCATTACCGCCAGAAAAGAAAGAATAACAAAAGCTGGATAAACTAAAGCATTACGAGCCTTGCTAGTCATGGCATAGGTTCGATCTAAATAATCAGCTAAATAAGCAAAAGTTTCAGATAATTTACCTGATTCTTCACCAGAACGAACCATATTGACATAGAAGTCAGAAAAGATTTTAGGATGACGGGCTAAAGACTGCGAAACAGAGATACCGGTTTTAATATCATCAGCTACTTCAGTTAAAATCTTTTGTAAAGTTAAATTAGCTGATTCAGACGATAATAAGCGAAAAGTTGCCAAAACTGACACTTTGGCTTCAAAGAGAGTAGAAATCTGGCGGGACAAAATGACAATATCACGATTAGATACACCACTAGTGACATTGATTTCAGTTAATTTATCCAGCCAACCACCTGATTTTTCCGGCAAAACTGAAATAACAATATAGCCACGTTCTTGAAGAGTATTGATAGCACCATCAAGACTAGAAGACTCAATAGTACCTTCTTGAGTTTCTCCTTCTTTAGTTTTTATTTTATAACGAAAAAGCATATTATAATAACCTCTCTAAACCTTTAGGATTTAAGCTATAACGTCTAGCATTATCATTGGATATTTCACCAGCTCTGACTAATTCGGCCAAGGAATGATTTAAATCAATCATGCCACTTTCCGAACCGGTTTCAATTAAGACATCAATTTCGGCCGTTCGGCCTTCACGAATAAGATTGGAAACTGCGCTATTATTAATTAATAATTCATAGGCCGGTATAAGTCCCCCGGAAGTTCGTGGTAATAGTCGCTGAGAAAAAATGCCCAATAATGACCCAGCTAATTGAACTCTAATTTGTCTTTGCTGGTCAGAAGGAAAAGAATCAATAATTCGGTCAATTGTTTGCGAAGCAGAGTTGGTATGGAGAGTAGAAAAAATCAAATGCCCAGTTTCAGCAGCAGTAACAGCAGTGCCAATAGTTTCGGTATTTCTCATCTCACCAATCATTCCAACATTAACATCCTGACGAAACATTGATTTTAAAGCCGATTGAAAATCTTCGGTATCAAAACGAACTTCCCGCTGGTCTATGATTGAACGTTTATTGGTAAAAAGATATTCAATCGGATCTTCAACTGTTACTATATGCTCAGCTCTTTCTTGATTAATCAATTCAACCATAGCGGCTAAAGTGGTTGATTTACCTTGACCGACCGGACCAACAACTAAGAAAAATCCTTGTTTACGTCTAGTGAATTCCGCTAAACGCTCCGGTAAATTAAGATCTTTGATTGATAGAACATCTTCCGGGATAAGACGAAGAGCAATGCCGACCATTCCCCTCTGGAAAAAAGCATTAGCTCTAAATCTAGTCCGACCATCAGGGCTATAGGAAAAGTCTATATCTTTCTTTTCAAGAAAAATTTCTCGATTAACTTCAGATAGAATTTCCATCGCAATACCAAAAGTATCATCGGGTGATAATTTTGGTTGATTAACTAAAGGAATTAGGTCACCGGAAACTCTAACCAAGGGATGATTACCAGCCGAAATATGTAAATCAGAAGCCCCCTCGCGAGCAACTACTAATACTAAATCTTCAATAATTTTTTGATAATCCTCCATATTTTTATGCTAAAGCATTGTTACTAATACTTTTACCTTCGGCTAAATCACTAATCATTTTAACTACTTCAGCCGGCGTAGCGCTGGCTTTGATAATATAACCGGCCAAGCCATATTCTCTACCACGATTAACATCTTCTTTTTGACCCAAATTAGACAAAACAACAAAAAGAGAAGATTTAAAATTCTCTTCTTGCTTTAATTTCTCTATCAATTCAAAACCATCCATATTGGGCATTATAATATCAATTAAACATATATCAGGAGAAATATTATCTTCAGCCACCGCTTTTAAAACTTCTTCAGCTGAGAAATAAGCCAGAACCTCAAAACCAGCATTAGCAAATTTCATAGAATACATATCAACTAAAAAACGATCATCATCAACAATTAATATTTTTT
>DSBD01000064.1 GCA_011049365.1 Candidatus Vogelbacteria bacterium | reverse complement strand
GCCCGGCCGAGCCGCGCGATATTATACCTATATTAGCTCCTCGGCTCGGAAATGAAAATGTAAAAACATTTTCATTTCACTCACTCTACGTCGCTAATAAAATTAAGTAATTATAGAAATTAAGATATTTTTAAGAAAATAGTTACTTACCATCTAAACAGGCCGAACATTTACAGCCGAGAGGTTTTATATATTCATCATAATATTCCCGTCCATAATCATAACAAATTTCTTCGCCGATTTTTATTTTCTTCCTGGCAAAAATAAAGACTCGGCGACCGGAGATCACAGCTTCAGCGTTTGGTTGACAGGAGTGATTTATATAACGAGAGATATTTTTCCTATCCTTACCATCGATAGTCCAACGAGAGTTGATTTCAAATAAATATTTACCACCTCGTTCATTAGCTTCATCGGTGCTAATCAGTTCTCCGGTATATTCTATTATTTTCTCTCCTCGTTTATATTCTTTCTGAGCAAAAAGACCCAAGCCGGCAGAACTTCTTCCAATTCTATAATTGAAAGATTTTTTATCTATATTCTTATTTCTCATCTATTTTTAATAACTCTTTAATTTCTGTTAAGTCTTTTTTAATTAAAGCCAATTCATCAATTAACAATTCTTCCTCAGTTTTTTCATAAAACTTTTTTCTTCTAAACCGACCGGAAATAAATGGTTCTTGACCTAAGAAGTATTGGACGAATGTGCCAATAGAAAGCATAATTAAAATACTTAGAAGAAGAGTTAACCAACCGGACCAATCTTTTTCATAAAAAATTGGAAAACCGTCAAAAATCATCCAAACTCCGCGAAAAAATAAAACTACACCTAAACCGGAAAGAAAGGCGTAAAAAAGTGGTCGGTTAGATAAATGATGGCGAATCTTATCTTCTAAGTGGTCAAAATATTTTATAATCATATTTATAAATTAAAATTAACTTACCAAAATCGCCAAGATTATAAATAGAAAATAAAGCAATATCAATATTACTGATTCCCAGCGATTTATTTTTTTGCCGGTATAAGTAAAGATGACAAAAAGCAAAGCGGTAACAATCATAAATATTCGGCTTATAAAAACCAGACTAATATCCGGAATTGTTATTGGGTGGATAAGAGCCACTACTCCTAAAACTAAAGTAGCCGGAATAGTCACTGAACCCATTAAATTGCCTAAAATTAGCCAAGTTTCGTTTTTTTTAGCAGAAGAAACGGCAAAATATATTTGAGGCAGGGCATTACCGATACCTACTGCTAAAATACCTATTAGAACAAGAGATATACCCAATAATTCAGCTATTTTGACGGCGGAATAAACAATTCCCTGAGCGGCGATAGCGACTAAAATTACTCCGCCAAAAATTATTAAAATATTTAAAAGATGATATTTCAGGGATTGTGGTTGACAAGGAATTATTTTTTCATAAGGTAGACGAAATCGTTCACTACGAGCAAAAAGCCAAAGAAGATAAGCGAAGAAGCAGCCAATCAAAATTATTCCATCACTAGCAGAGAGTTGACCGTCAAGAACCAAAATTAAAGGTAAGATGGCGGCGATGATGGTAAATCTGGAAGTTTGTTGAACGGTGCGACTATCGGCCGGTATTTCTTTTTTGGGGGAGAAAAAGACGGCTAAGGCAACAGCAATTGTTAAAGCAGCCAAATTATTACCTAAAACATCCCCAAAAGAAAGTTCCGGATGACCTTGCAAGGCCGAAGTAATACCAACTAAAAGATTAGGCAAACTGGCGGCTAAGGCCATAACTATAAAAGCGACGACAAATTCTTTCCAACCTAAAAAACGTGACAATTTCATCAAACCGGAAACCACCATTTCGCCGGCTAGATATAATAATCCACAACTAAGAGTAAAAATAGAAATATAAAGAAACCAAATCATTGCATTATTATATCAATTATTTTTTTCTAAACAAAATGACGGCTGAAAATTAAATA
Organism: Candidatus Vogelbacteria bacterium; assembly: GCA_011049365.1. GTDB lineage: Bacteria > Patescibacteriota > Minisyncoccia > Phycocordibacterales > XYD1-FULL-46-19 > DSBD01. The sequence goes on along the minus strand of DSBD01000064.1, from coordinate 1,549 downwards.
GCTGATAGTTAAGATAATTATCAATAATAAATATAAGAAAAGTATTGGTAAGTTTTTCTTGATTATTTCATTTTCTTTAATCGGTGAATCAGCAACCACTAAAGCAGCGACAATATTATGGAGAGCAATCATATTACCGGCTCCGGCTCCTAGTCCTTGAAGAGTTAAAATTAGAACCGGAGACCAGTTAATATTTAAAGCAGTGTTATATTGGAAACCGGTTAATAATAGATTAGAAACTGTGGCACTACCGGCCAAAAAAGAACCAAAAGCACCCAAAAAGGAAGCTACTAAAATCCAATATTGACCCAAAAGAAGTTCTAAACCTTCAGCTAATACTAAAATTAATGAGGGTAAATTAGATAAATTATCTCCGGAATAAATTAATACTTGAACAAAAACTAAAACAATAATTAAGACCAAGTAGGCACGAGATATTTTGCTAGCGACAATTTTGATAATTTTAAAACTTTTTTTAAGTCCTGTTTTTAGATAAAAAATTGATAGAATTGATGATAAGAGGAGAATAAAGCCGGCTGAATAAAATAAATAAAATTGATAATCAACGGGCCAATTAAAAATATTTTCAATATTTATTTGTCCCCAACTAGTTAATATTTCCTTTAAGAATAGACGAGAGATGACGAGGAAAGTTACGACCAATAAATAGGGCATAAGAGCTTGAAGAACTTTTCTGTTGGAAATATCATCTTTTGTTTGTTCAGGAGATAAAGATATTTTTTCTTTGGGTAATAGTAAATTTTTTCGTCCTAAAAGCATAATGATGGCGACACCAAAAAAACCACCAATTACTGAAGGTAATTCTGGTCCAATAAAATAAGCGATTAATAAGGCCGGTAACGACACTGCCAAAGAGGCCAAGATGGTAAAAGGAATAAAAGCAATTATTTCTTTTTTTGGTCTTTTTTCAAAGATGGTGGTTATAATTAAAATAGTCAGAAAAATAAAAGCTATTAAGACAACATTAAAGATTGATATTAATCTAGTAATAGCAATAAGCATTTCTTCGGGAGCATTGAATGATTTTAGTATAGAACCTATTCCATGAGTAACCGGTAAGCCAATAGCACCAAAGATAACTGGCGCCGAATCACCAATTAAGGAGATGCAAACAGCAGTCAATGGTTTAAAGCCCAAGATTAGTAAAATGGGAATAGCTAATAGAGCTGGAGTGCCAAAACCAGCTACTCCTTCAATAAAATGAACTAAAGCGCCAGCGATTAAAATTGCTTGGAAACGATAATCTGAACAAGTCGTTGAAAAGAATTTTCTTAAAGGTGGTAAAAGATTATGATTTTTTATAATCTCTAATATTAACAAGGCGCCGAAAACAATAAAAATTATTTCAGAAGCTATAAAAAATCCCTTAAAACCGGCACTTAATATTCTCAAAATAGTTATTTGCCAAAAAGAAATAGATATTATCAATAGAATTAAAAGGCTAGTTGAAATTGATATTAAAAAATCTTTCTTGAAAAATAAAATCAGAAAAAAAAGACAAATAAAAGGTAAGGAAGCTATCAAGATG
>DSBD01000061.1 GCA_011049365.1 Candidatus Vogelbacteria bacterium | reverse complement strand
GACAAATACTCTCCAATAGTTTTAATAGTTATCCTTTTAGACATTAAGTATTTTCGGGCTTTTAAAATAACTTCTAAATCTTTTTGATATTTACCTTTTTCTAAATTTTTATCAATTAGCCCAATTTCTAACAAATTAAGCATTTGCGAAAAATCTTCTCTGTTATTTTTTTTGTTATTTGGGCCAAACTTTTCTTTCAAGAGAGAAAATCTCTCAACCAGAGTCATTCTTAAAAAATTTTCCGCCCAGATAATATCTTCTTCTTTGTTGGTCAATTCTTTTTTATTCAATATCTTTATTATTTGACAACGAGATAAAAGAGTTGGCAAAAAAATACCTACCCTATTAGATATTATAAAAAAATAACAATTTTCTGTTGGTTCTTCTAAGACTTTAAGTAAAGCATTCTGGGCCTCATTAGAAATTTCTTCTATTTTTAGAATAAAATAACGTCCCTGACCCGATAAAGATTTAGTAGATTGTTTTTCTCTTAAAAGTCGACTTTCATTTATACCAAATGAAAAACTATCAATCTGATATAAATCGGGAAAATTTTTGATATCTGTTTTTATCAACTCTCTTTCTAAAAAAAATAGTAATTCTTCTTCAATTTTATCTCTTTCTTGATTACCGGTGATTATAAAGCTTTGGGCGGATAATCGGCCATCTTTTTTAAATCTCAATAATTCTTCCATAATCTACTTAGCAATTATGCTTCTTTTGTATGATTCTAAATGTTCTAGAGCTTCACCAGTACCCTTAGCAACACAAAACAATGGGTCCTCAGTCAAAAAAGCTCTCACATTTGTTCTCCTAAAAACTAATTCGGGTAGATTCTTTAATTGCGAAGTTCCACCAGTCATAACTATACCTTGATCTATTATATCAGCTGCTAATTCTGGTGGTGTTTCTTGAAAGACATCCTTTATCGCTCTAATTATCTCTTTTAATTCATTATCTATAGCCCTAGTGATTTCATTAGTCTTGATTTCGGCGCTTCTTGGTAAGCCGGTCATATAATCACGACCTTTGATCTCATAAGCTTCTTCTTCCTCTAGGGGAACAGCTGAAGCAATAGATATTTTGACATTTTCAGCTGTTTTATCGCCAATTGCCAAATTAAAAGTCTTCTTAATATAATCAGCGATAGCTTGGTCAATTTTATTACCAGCATGCTTAACTGAGGTTGAAGATACAATCCCACCTAATGATATAACCGCTATATCAGTAGTTCCACCGCCGATATCTATCACCATATGACCTCGAGGTTCGTAAATAGGAATTCCAGCTCCAATAGCTGACAAAATTGGCTCTTTAACCACATAGGCGTTACGGGCTCCTGATTTGAGAGCAGCTTCTATTACCGCTCTTCTTTCGGTTGAAGTAACACCGGCCGGTACACTAATCATAACTTCGGGACGAAAAATATTAAATTTACCAAGAGCTTTACCGATATAATACCTAAGCATCGCTTCGGTTACCCGATAATCAGCAATTACACCATCTTTCATTGGACGATAAGCAACAATATCATCTGGTGTTTTTCCTATCATCTCTTTGGCTTCAGTCCCAACAGCTACCACCTTATTATCAATTTCAGAAACTGCTACCACTGACGGTTCATTAAGAACAACACCTTTACCGAGGACAAAAACCAGAGTATTAGCCGTACCCAAATCTATACCTAGTTTTTTACAAAAAAAACTCATAAATCTTCTATTCTTTCTATTTTAACACCAATTTCTTTTAATCTATTATCTATATCCTCATAACCACGGTCTATATAATGGACATTATGGACTATTGTTTTACCTTTGGCAATTATACCGGCCAGAACATAAGCCAAACCGGCTCTTAAGTCTGGACTTTCTACTTCTTGAGCTTTTAACTTATTAGGACCGAAAATCATTGCTCGATGAGCATCTAAAATTTTAACTTCCGCTTCCATCCTATGTAAGGTTTCCAAATAACCCAAACGATTTTCAAAAATAGTTTCAAATATCATACTTTGACCATGACATTGAGTCAAAAAAACCGCTAAGGGCGCTTGTAAGTCAGTGGGAAAACCAGGATATTCATGAGTTTTGATATTGATAGCTTTAAACTTACTTTGCTGACCAGAAACTCTTAATGAATTTTTTTCAATATCTATTTTTAATCCAGCTTCTTGTAATATTTCTAATAAAGCAGTCAATTCTTCCGAGCGACAAGATTCTATCTTAATATCTTTACCAACCAAGGCCGCTAAAATTAAAAAACTTCCAGCTTCAATTCTATCAGGTGGTGTTTGATATATTTTCTTACTTCGTAAAAGTTTTTTTGAACCATTAATAACTATAGTTGCTGTACCTAATCCTGATATTCTAGCCCCAGAATCAATCAAAAATTCACCTAAACTTATTGTTTCCGGCTCCAGGGCACAATTTTTTATAATCGTCTGACCATCAGCTAAAACCGCAGCCATCATTAAAGTCTCTGTATTGGTAACACTGGGATATTTTAAAAATAGAGAAGCTCCCCGTAGCCCATTTGGGGGAGCAATTAAATCAAAAACTTCACCCCTTTTTTTAATTTTAGCCCCCAAACGAGAAAAACCGTCGAGGAAAAAATCTATTGGTCGTTTACCTATGACGCAACCACCCGGAAAAGGGAAAACTACTCGCCCAGTCCTAGCTAATAATGGACCCGTCAATACTATGGAAGCTCTCATCTTTTGAGCCAAATCAACATCTATTTCACTTCCCACTCTTTTCCCCACTTTTACTGTTCTTTGTCCCCTTTTATTTCTAATAAATTCTATCCCACAACGAGAAATTATTTTTTCCAAACAATCAACATCACCAATTTCTGGCACATTATTTAGTTTTATATCATTTAAAAAAAGTGGGGCAGAAGATAAAACTTTTAAAACTGCATTTTTGGCTCCCTTAACCCTTAATTTTCCAGTTAGCTTTCTTTGTCCCGCTAAGCCAGTAATTATAAATTTTTCTTTTTTATCCATATAATTATTTATTGTTAGATTATACTAACTTTATTTTCTTAAGTTATCAACTATTTGAAATTAAACAGATTCTTCCATCCGATTAACGATGATGTTCTTTTTTATAACACCTTTTTTCAAATTCATAACAGGAGAACGATAAACCAGACGATATGATTCATCAGGTAGTTTTTCTTCTATTGTGAAATAATAACGACCGGGGCGAAGGAGAGTATAAAATCTACCCAAATGATCAGCTACCACTTGTTTTACTTCTTGGTTTAAATCAGCTAAATAAAATCTGAAAATAGCAAAGGATAAAGGTTGTCCGTTGTTATCTAAAACTCTCACCGGAGGATAAGCTATTTGCCAATAGATTCTTACCGAGAAAATTATAAGATAAATAGCGATAATAGCAATATTCAACCAAGAAGGAATTACCACCATAGAAAAAACAGCTGAGAAAAAGCCGAAGAAGAGAAGAATATCAAAAATCCTTGATTTTATAATTTCACGTCGAGAATATAGATTAAAATATTTTGAACCTTTTTTAACGAATTCATTCCAATCAAAACCAATCGGGTCCATTGG
>DSBD01000071.1 GCA_011049365.1 Candidatus Vogelbacteria bacterium | reverse complement strand
AATTTATTGGATTATAATGAGGTAACAATTAAAATTGATTAAAATTGGTTATTATACTTTACATAAACTGATTTAATATATAAAATACTAAAGTACTTGCCTGGGTGGCGGAATAGGTATACGCGCACGACTTAAAATCGTGTCCTTGACAGGATGCGGGTTCGATTCCCGCCCCAGGCACTATTAATTTTGTAATTATTAAAAACTAAAATTTAAAAATATAAATCAATTAAATCCTAAAGCAGTTTGATTATTTTTCTTTTCTTGTCTAATCAGTTTTTTAATAGCTATTTTTGTAATGTTCTTTGTCTTTGCTTCAAGCATGGGGTTGTTATTAAAACCAGGCCTAATTTTTCTAACTTCGCTTTTACTACTAGTAGTCATCATTATCTTTTCCTATGTCTGGGCTAAATTATCTTATCATTATTACCGTTATCAATTAACTGATGATTGTTTTAGAAAAGAATTGGGAGTTATTTATAAAAAATATGTCTCTATTCCCTATGACCGAATCCAAAATATAGATATCAACCGCGGAATTATCGACCGTCTTTTGGGACTTTCTACTTTATTGATTCAAACCGCCGGTTCCAGTATGGCTATTGGAAACAAATATTCTTATGGTTTCGGAGCCGAAGGAACACTGACCGGATTATCAAAAGAAGATGCCGAAAAACTTCGCGACGAATTAATTAAGAGAGCCAAAAGATCAACCACAACCAAGGCCTCTAATTACTTAACTTCACGCCAAGAAATTATCCCATAATAACCATCTGAAGGTATAAGAAAAGATGGCGGGTTGTAGAATAAATTATTATCATAATGAATCTCTCTAATTTGGTAACCAGTGCCGTCGGTATAAGAAAATCCGTATCTATCCTTGCTTATAACCATGCCGTATATAAGAATCTTGTCTTTTATATGATGAGGTCCACAATAAACCGCCGCTTGACTGGGAGGTTTAAAATAATATTGACCCACTCGACCATTTTGAGACACTAAAACCGCATCAATTCTTAAATTATCGGCACTTTCCCAACCAGTATTAATATTACCTTGAGCAATTAGGGATATGAGATCTTGGCCATCATAATTAGTATATAAAAGATTATTATTAACGGTTATCTGGGCCCATTTAGCGGGTGCCTCCGGAAAGCGACCAGCCACAATAGTAATTCTAGCTTTATCTATTTTACCTTCCACCCAAACATCATCTTCAACAAAAATTAGGCTATTATCCGGCAAAGAGAAATTATCTAGAAATTCTTCACCGCCCGGAGCAATACTCCAACTCCCCCAACCAGATTGACCTCTATTATTATTACATTGAGAAGGTAATGAAGTTAAATTAGTAACTTTAAATAAATCATAACTATTATCTTCTTTTAAGAAGATACGATAGCCAGATTCACCAGAAGAGTCTATATAATGCCCACCATTTTGAGCTTTTGTCTTCATAATAGCCATATCGGAAATAATATCTGAAAAATCAACAGCCGGCACTGGAAATTGACGGCCAGCTTTAAAAACATCAGGCCTTAGAGGAACTTCAGCTGGTGGTAAAGGGTCAACCGGATAAACATGAGTATGGACTCCAAACTCTTTACCACCACCATGGTCAGGATCACTATAATTAGCCACGGCACTACTGACCAATCCATGAGCTATTCCATCAAAACGAATACCATCATTTGAATGAATGGGGCCAAAAATTTCAGCCCCCTCATAAAAACGCATAGTGGAATCAGATAAAACAGCATAACGAGCTAGAGACGGAACACCAAAAACAACTTCTATAGTTCTCTTTACTTCCCTTTCTCTTAAATAACTGACACCTTGGGAACGTAATTTAATAGCCGAAGACCCACTACTTGGCGGAATAATTTCTAAATTAAAAAATCCTTTCTCAATCCCGTCATCCATAAATTCTTGATGAATTGGTCCGGGATTGGTTAGATAATCTTCCGGAGAACCACTTAAACGCCAAAGATAATAATCAATCCCAGCCTCAGCTATTCTTAAAGCCTCCTCTCTAGCTATTGCTCGATTAGTTAAATTAATATCACCAGCCAACCAAATACTCAAACCTCCTAATAATAAAACAGCAATAAAAACTGCCACCATCACCGGCCAAAGCAAGAAACCCTTTTTACAATTAGTTATATTTTTCATAGATTGTTTCTAATATTTCTTAATAATACTTTAGTAGAAAAAACAATCTGTGAATGTTGATTATAAATATTAACACCAATAAGTCTTATTAAATTAATATCAACAGGTTCAGTCAAAGGAAGACTACCCGGTTGGTAATGTTTATCAAAATATTCAAATAAAGGGCTTTGTTGATCGCCAATATTTCTTAAAATAACCGTTGATTGTTCTTCGCTATCATCATAATAGGGTGGATTGGAATTTAAATAAACTACTCCCCTTTTTAATTGACCATCTTCGCTAAAATACCTTACTCTTAATTTTTGACCAAAAGTATCTATTGTCAAAAAGGAAAAAGAAAAACTATCAGCTTCTAAAATCGGATATATAGCTTCATTCGGCGAACTAATATTTCTTATATCTTTAGCAATCAACTCTCCCGCTCTTCTAATTTCAGCAACTGAAGTTAAATTGTTTCTAATTTCAGTATTAAAACGAAAAGAACCTATCCATAAATACCAAATAGCTAAAATTATGAAAATTGCTATTCCTAAAACAATTAATAATTCTATTAAAGAAAAACCCTTTTTATTTCCAAACATAAATCATAAATTAAGCAAAAAAATTACTATTCCCTAAGGCTGTTATATCAGAAGGTGCTATAAAAGTTGAAATCTTAACCAAAGGACCATCTTTAGAAAAATTACAATTAAGACAAATAATACTAACTTCCACCAATTTGTAATCATTTGGGTCATTATCTTCTGGCCAAAGACCATCAAAGGGATCATCCACGTATTTAATATTTGTTATTATCTCAAAAAGAAAATTACCCCTTTTTTCCTCTTCTCTTTCAGATAAAATTCCACTTGGTTGACCATTAATAATACCAACAGAGGTGTAAGGAAGATTTCTAGCTATTTCTAATTTATCAGAAGCAATTAAGACAGCCAAAGAACGGGCCCTGGAATAATTAACTACCTTTAGAACATTGATAAAAGAAATAAAAACTAAATAAGATATCAAAGCTAAGACAACCACCGCCACTATAGTTTCAACTAAAGTAAAACCTTTATTGCCAACTTTTCTTTTTGCTATCATAAATTATTTAAATTATAGCACAAAAATAATTGAAATAATTGAAAAAAAGAGTTTTTGAGTTATAATACTTTCATTGCCCCGTTAGCTCAGCTGGTAGAGCAGTTGCCTCTTAAGCAAACGGTCGGGGGTTCGAATCCCTCACGGGGCACCAAGATAAAGAAATGGGAGCGGAGCTTTCAACGATTATATCTTGGTAGGTTTGTGAAAAAATGGGCGGGTGGCGAAATTGGTAGACGCGCTAGCCTTAGGAGCTAGTGGAGCAATCCATGGAGGTTCAAGTCCTCTCCCGCCCACATAACAAATGAGCTCAATGTGAAAACATTGGGCGATTTTTGTT
>DSBD01000019.1 GCA_011049365.1 Candidatus Vogelbacteria bacterium | reverse complement strand
TCGTAGCGCCGATGATACTCTTTTAGGGGAAAGTAGGTGACTGCCACGTTCATTCTTCATCTGTTTCTTAGATAATTTATTAAAAAAGTCGCTTTCGGGCGACTTTTTTGCTATTATTATTTTAATGTTAAGTTGGCGGAGAAAAAGGCAAATTCAGTATATACTTGGCTTTTTGGCTTTCTGGCTGGTTGTTTTTGGTCTTGTTTATGTGGTGTTTTTCTGGCCGGAAAAAGAAGATCCTTGTCCGGGAGGTATTTGTCCTTGGGAGATTAGGCCTCTTGATATGATTTGGGCTAAAGCTTTGCCGGTTAGGGATGGCTTATATTCCGTAGTGGTCTTTTACGAAAATCGTAACGAAGATTTGGGCTTACCATTTTTCCGTTACAATATTCGTCTTCTTGATGATAATTTGGAAGAAATTACCAGTGTTTTAGGAGAAGCTTATGCTAATCCTCGTGATGTGGTTATCCTTTTTGAAGATCGTGTTTCTCTAACTCAAGAACCAACCCAGATATTAGTGGATTTTCCGGAAGAATTAAGATGGCAGAGATTAAATATAGAAATGCCGATTATTCGTTCTCAAAGAATTGGTTTTGCTAATGAGCCCAATCCCGTTTTAACTGGTAGAGCCATAAATGAATTTATATTTGGGCTTAACAATATTCGCATTCCAGTTTTTCTAGCTGATGAGAAAAGGGAAATATTTGCCACTAGTCAGACTTTTGTTGATAATTTGGCCAGAGGTGAATCTAAGGAATTTTTCTATACTTGGCCTGAACCATTTGACCAAGAGCCAGTTTTCATAGATTTCTATCCTCGGATAAATATGTTTGAGTTGAATTAAATTATGGCCATTTTTTATTTTTTAAAGAATAAATTTAGTCATTTAGATTGGATTTTGTTTTTATCCATACCACCCTTATTATTGGCCGGTCTTTTAACGATGAATTCATTTACTGCTGAAAGTTATTACTTTAATAGACAAATAGTTTGGATTTTTATTTCCTTAATTGTTTTTTTCTCTGCTTCTCTAATAGATTGGCGTTTTTTGAGGCGTCCCTTGCCGGTAGTTTTTCTTTATCTTTCTATGATTTTTCCGCTTATTTTTCTTCTTATTTTCAGTTCGGGAGCCAGAGCAATATCTATAGCTGGTGTATCTTTTCAGCCAGCTGAGTTTATAAAAATATTCTTGATTATAATTTTGGCTAAATATTTATCCAAAAGGCATATAGAAATAGCCAATATTCGCCATATTATAGTCTCAGGGATTTATGCTTTCATCCCTTTCGTTTTAGTTCTTCTCCAACCAGACTTTGGTTCGGCGATGATAATATTTTTTATTTGGTTAGGAATGATTATGGTATCAGGAATATCAAAGAAACATCTTTTTCTTTTAATTTTAATTGGAATCATATCTTTCGGTGTTGGTTGGAACTTTGTTTTACATGATTATCAAAAACAAAGAATTACTTCTTTCCTTCATCCTTTAGCTGATATTCAGGGAGCTGGGTATAATGCTTTTCAATCTAAAGTTGCTGTTGGTTCAGGGCAGATTTTTGGCAAGGGAGTTGGCTTTGGTAGTCAATCCAGACTATCTTTTTTACCAGAATATCAAACTGACTTTATTTATGCCGCTTTTGCTGAAGAGTGGGGCTTCATCGGCTCTCTTTTAATCTTTCTCCTCTTCTTCATAATTATTTGGCGTATTCTTGCTAATTCTTTAATCGGAGCAACTAATTTTGAAACTCTTTTTGCAGTTGGTCTCTCCGTTGTGCTGATGAGTCATTTTATTATCCACATTGGGATGAATATCGGACTTTTGCCGATTACTGGTTTACCTTTACCATTTCTAAGTTATGGTGGGTCTCATCTTTTGGCTGAATTCTTGGGTTTAGGTATTTTAATGGGAATGAGGAAGTACTCTCTAGTTTGTCATCGCGACGATATGTTAAATGAGTTTATAGGACCAGTTTAATTTTATGGTAGAGATAATAAAAACAAATATATATAATCTTCTACGTTGGTCAGAAAAATGGGCCAAAACTGACATGGTCTATTTGGCTCATGGGGGATTTTGGATGATGTTTGGTCGAATAGGTATTTTTCTTATTTCTTTTGCCAAAATGTATTTTTTTGGTAAATACTTCACTCAAGAACAATATGGTGTCTATACCTATCTTATTTCTATGATGACCTTATTGACCATTTTTTCTTTACCGGAAGTAAATACCGCTTTGGTGAAAGCTATTGCTCTTAATAGAGATGGCTCTCTGAAAATAGCAGTTAGAGAAAAATTTAAATGGGCGCTTATTGGCTCTTTCTTAGCTTTAGTGGTAGCTGTTTGGTATTTTATTAATTTTAATAATTATTTAGGCCTGGCCTTTATTTTAATATCAATATTAATGCCGGCCGTAGTGGTTTTCCCTGTTTATTTGGTTTTTTGGCATGGTAAAAAGAATTTCAGAGCTTTAAATCTTTATGAATTACTGGGAGCATTTTTGGCTGCTTTGGTTTCCATACCGGTATTAATTATTACCGGCGACCCTCTTCTTACCCTCGGTAGTCTTTTATTGGCTGAAGGTTTGATTTATTATATTTTTTATAGATTTACTCTAAAGCAAACACAAAACAATGAAATAGATGAAGATTTTATTTCTTTTGGTAAGAATTTAACAGTGATGAATGCTTTGGTTTATTTTGCTAATGAATTGGATAAGATTATAGTTTGGAAAATGTTAGGACCAATACCCTTAGCTATTTATACTTTTGCTCTATTGCCGATAAATAAGATAAAAACCGCCTTACCGATCTATCATTTAGCTCTTCCTAAGTTGGGTGAAAAAGATATTGTTGATATGAAGGAGGGGATTATCAGTAAGTTTTATAAATTATTATTAGCAATGATACCCTTAGTATTAATCATCTATTTTTCCGCTCCTTATTTATATAAATTTGTTTTCCCACAATATTTAGACTCCGTTTCTTATTTTCAAATGCTGTCTTTGTTGTTGCTTTTTCTACCCTTTACGCTTTTTCATACTGCCCTAGTGGTTAGTTTAAGAAAAAAAGAACTTTATATCATTCGTTTAATTTCACCTTTCACTAAGATATTATTGACTATTATTTTGGTTCCGATGTGGCATATTTGGGGGGTGGTGCTGGCTTTGTTATTATCAAGCCTATTGAGTAATATTCTTAATTTTTATTATTTTAAGAAGATATAATTTTACGTCCTTCTCGTTGTTCAATTATTTTTAATGCTTTGAAGAAATTATCAACAGCTCCACTTTTGAAAAAATATTCAGTGTTTATTTTTTTATTTTTCGTCATTTTCTCTTTTTTTAAAAAATCTTCCGAATTTTCTATCGGTTGAGCATATTCTTTTTCTAAAAGATACTCCATGTTTTCTATACCTGGAGTATTGAATAGAAAGGTATTTAAGCCAAAGCAAAAACCTTCATAAATTACCGTAGAATATACTCCGATTTGTATCTTTGATTCTGCCATTAATTCATATAGAGAAGGATCGTCTCCAGTGATTACTGTTATGTTTCTTTCTTTTTTTAGCCAAGGGTACTCACTTTGCCAGTTTCTGTATTCTATTGGATGCAATTTATAAAC
>DSBD01000033.1 GCA_011049365.1 Candidatus Vogelbacteria bacterium | reverse complement strand
TAGACAAGAGAAGAGCATAAGAAGCGATATTAAAAGGAATACCCAAAAACATATCACAACTACGTTGGAACATATGAAGTGATAATTTGTTATCAACTGAAAACAATTGCCAAGTCATATGACAGAGTGGTAAGACCATCTCATTAAACTCGCCCGGGTTCTAAGCGGTAACAATTAACCGACGGTCATAAGGGTCTTTTTTTAATCTTTCTATTACTTCCCATAATTGGTCAGTTTCTTCTCCGTGACGATTTTGCCAATCACGCCACTGGACACTATAAATTCTTCCTAAGTCACCCGGAAATTTGGCTTTAAGTTTCTAATAATCAGCTTCGGCGTTATCGGTCCAAATTGTTTTATCTTTGCCGACTAATTCTTTTAAGCGATTATCATCGCCGGAACCTTCTAAAAACTACAATAACTCACTGGCAACTGCTTTAAAAGCCAGCTTTTTGATAGTCATAGCTGGGAAACGGTCTTTTAAATCAAAGCGCATTTGAATAGTAAAAAGCGCTCTAGTAAAACCATTCCGCCCCTGGCGGTCTACACCCTCATTCATTATCTTTTCTAAAACATCTAAATATTGTTTTATTTTATTTTAGTTTGCCTTGTCTCAAACTTGATTATAACTTAAAATGTCTATATATGAAAGATAAAGAAATTTTTAACTTGTTAAAGAAAGAAAGTCAAAGGCAAGAAAAAACTATTAATTTAATAGCTTCGGAAAATCGTATATCTTTAGAAGTGGCTAAAGCCCTCAGTTCTTCAGCCGGTAATAAATATGCTGAAGGTTATCCCGGTAAAAGATATTATGGTGGGCAAGAATATATCGACAAAATAGAAATCCTTTGTCAGCAAAGGGCCCTGAAATTATTTAAACTCAATCCTAAAAAATGGGCTGTTAATGTTCAAGCTCTTTCTGGTTCGCCGGCTAATTTGGCTGTTTATTTGGGGTTGGTTCCTTTAGGTGGCAAAATTATGGGTCTATCTTTATCATCGGGTGGTCATTTGACTCATGGCCAAAAAGTTTCAGCTACCGGAAAATTTTGGAAACAAATTCCTTATGAAGTTGATTCTAAAACTGAACGTCTTAATTATGACTATCTTTTAAAATTAGCCAAGAAAGAAAAGCCAAACTTAATTGTGGCCGGCTATACTGCTTATCCGCGAAAAATTGATTTCAAAAAGTTCAGACAAATTGCCGATAAAGTCGGAGCGATTTTAATGGTAGATATGAGTCATTTGGCCGGCTTAATCGCTGGCGGAGCTTACCCATCACCTTTTCTTTATGCTGATGTTGTGACGACAACGACTCATAAGACTTTACGAGGACCGAGGAGTGCTTTAATCTTTTCTCGTTTTAATGAAAAAAAATGGCCGGCGAAAATAGATAAAGCGGTTTTCCCGGGTCTTCAAGGTGGTCCTCATATGAATCAAATTGCCGCTGTGGCAGTGGCTTTGAAAGAGGCCTCTTTAGCTAACTTTAAAACATATGCCAAACAAGTAGTTAAAAATGCTAAAGTTTTAGCTGATGAATTGAAAAAATTAAATTGGCGAATAGTTAGTGGGGGAACGGATAGTCATTTGATTTTAGTTGATACTTGGAATTCCGGATTAACCGGTCAAAAGGCCAGTCAATCTCTTGAAGAAGCCGGAATCATTGTTAATAAAAATACTATTCCTGGTGATGAACGTTCTCCTTTTGATCCTTCTGGCGTTAGACTGGGAACTGCCTTTGAAACCACCCGAGGCAAAAAAGAAAAAGATATGGTCGTTATTGCTAAGAAAATAGATGTCATTTGGCGTCGGGCTTTATCTTAAATTATGGCTGGCCGTTTTATAGTTTTTGAAGGCGGAGATTGTTCTGGTAAGGATACGCAGATAGACTGGCTGAGAGATAATTTGCCGGCCGATAAATTTACTTTCACCAAAGAGCCCGGCGGGACAGCTATTGGGCAAAGAATTCGCGATTTACTTCTAGCTGATTCTTCAAATAATATGTTTTCCGAGACTGAACTTTTGCTTTTTAGCGCTTCGCGGGCCCAATTAGTTAGAGAGATAATTAGACCGGAATTAGCCAAAGAGAAACACTTAATTGTTAATCGTTTTTTTCTCTCTACTTTAGCTTATCAAATTTATGGCCGAGAAAAATTAGAACAATTGCCTTTATTGGAGAAAATAACTTCTTTGGCTTTGGACGGAACTTTTCCGGATTTATATATTTTTATAGACGTTCCGCCGGAAGTGGCTTTAAGGCGTCTATCTGACAGACCGGATGAGAAGAATCGTTTAGATAAAGAAGATTTAACTTTTCATCAAAGGGTTCATCAGGGTTATTTAGAAGGATTAAAAAATCTTCCTCATATAAAAATAGATGGTACAAAATCTGTCGAAGAAGTTAGAGAAGATATTATTAATGGTTTGATTAAATTTTTTCCTGATGATGGTTTTGAGCATTTTTTCAAAATTGCTGAAGTAAATTAGTTTATGAAATTTAAAAAATTGGAAATCGGAGCTTTGGCCGATAGACAATTAATTGACTTGGCTCGTCAAGGTTACTTGACCAATATCAAGAAAGAAAATGTTAAGTCGTCTTCTATTTGACCTCATTCTATCGGATGAAGCTTATAAAATTAAAAGAGTTTTTTTGCCCCAAAAGGGAGAAATGGTTCGTCAGGTATTGGATTTGGTTGGGGCCGAACCGGTGAATTTAAAGAATAATTTGCTTCGTGACCATCTTTATCTTATTCGCCTGACTGAGAAAATATCATTACCAACCGGTATTTTTGGCTACGTTAATCCTAAATCAACCACCGGCCGAAATGATATCCATGCTTGATTGTTGACTGATGGTATTCCCCGTTATGATTTAATTCATGGTCAAGAGGAAAAAGAGTTATGGGTGGTCGTTGAGCCACGTTCTTACGATATTGTATTGAAGCCGGGTCTGTCCTTGATTCAATTACGACTTTTCAATGGTGAGGTTTGGCTGAATGAGAAAAAATTAAAATCATTTTATCAAAAGCAAAAACTTCTCTGGACTTTAGATGGCAAACCTCTAGACTATCAAGATATAAAAGTTCGTGATAATGATGGTTCAATTATATTAACTGTTGATATGGAAAGTTCTTTAATCGGTTTTGCCAGTAATAAAGTTTTTCCTCGTCCGGTTTCTTTAGATAAAATCAATCATTATTGTTCTAAAGGTTTTTTAAGCCGATTTTTAAAGATAATTCAGATTTTCTACGTTTTAAAAAGGGTTGTTTCTATTTATTAGCGACGTAGAGCGAGTGAAATGAAAATGTTTTTTACATTTTCATTTCCGAACCGAGGAGCTAATATAGGTATAATATCGCACGGCTCGGCCGGGTGCAAGGACAAGCGAAGCAAGTTCGTATTTATTACCTCGGGACTTTACCCCGAGGGCATATATTAGCGACGTAGAGTGAGTGAAATGAAAATGTTTTTTACATTTTCATTTCCGAACCGAGGAGCTAATATAGGTATAATACCGCACGGCTCGGCCGGGCGTAAGGACAAGCGAAGCAAGTTCGTATTTATTACCTCGGGACTTTACCCCGAGGGCATATATTAGCGACGTAGAGCGAGTGAAATGAAAATGTTTTTACATTTTC
>DSBD01000015.1 GCA_011049365.1 Candidatus Vogelbacteria bacterium | reverse complement strand
GTGTTAGGATTATATATATATGGTCTTTTTAATCTTGCTATAGGAAAACAACCTCAAAAAAGGAGTTTTAACTATGACTAAAAGAAAAGTTGCGATTAATATTGAACTTTTTATGGCTTTACAGAGAAAAGAGATGCTTAGTGGTTTGAATAGATATTATGCCGGCCTAGCTTTAGGTCATTCACCTGATGATTTTGAAGCTGTAATGCACTATATCAATTCTGGTGGCGCAGCTGACTTTAGACGAAGACACGAAAATGACCCTCGTTTTTCTGTAGAAATAGAAGAAGCCGATGATTGACTGGTATTAAAAAAATAGCGGAAGTTTGGTTCAGACTGGACTTCCGCTTTTTTCTTAAGTTTAAATGTAGTATTATGTATTAATGAAAAAAGTGGAAAAATTTTTAAAATTATCTATAGTATTTTTTATTTTTTTTGTTTTATTTTTAGCTCTCTTTATTCCCTTTGAGGAGATAAAAGCTTTTGACTGGCCTGAAGGTTTAACTATTAAGCCAGCCAAAACTGAAGTATCTTTATTGGCCGATGAAGATTTTTCTGGTCTAGTTAGGTTGATAAATAATCAGCCAATTGATTTATTTGTAGAAGTTAAAGTAGAAGATTTGTCAATCTGGGATGGCTTACAGGAAATCTATCCACTTAGTTTGGTTGATAATTATTCACCTCAAGATTTTATCAAGCCGGCTTATAATTCTTTTTATATTAAAGCTCAAGAAGAATTTGTTTTACCGGTTGATATTTCTTTACCTGATTTTTTACCGGCCGGAAGTTATTATGGAGTTTTAATGTTTTCAGTAACTTCGGCCAATCAACCCTCATCCCAAGCTAAGGTTATAACCCGCCTTGGTTCAGTTTTTTTAATCCGTCTTGAGGGTAATAATATTAAAGAAGAGGGAAGGATAATAAATTTATCCTTATATGATAGTAAAAAAATAACGACTGAATTACCTCAATATTTTGAAGTTGTTTTTAAAAATACCGGCAATGTTCATCTTAATCCAGCGGGCCGGATAGAGATTTTTCGTTTTGGTCAATTAATTGGAGAAGTTCCGGTCGGTATTTTTCCGGCTTATCCCGGGTTGGATAATAGAATCAAAGTTTTATGGTCTTCACCACTTCAATCTGATTTCTCAAAAATAGGTTTTTATCAAGCCAATTTGAGAATGTATTTAGGTTATGGAAATGAATATCAGGAATTTAAAACATTTTTTATCGTTATGCCTAAAACAATTCTTATTCCTATTTTAATAATCTTAAGTTTTATCTTTCTGGGGTTATTTTTCAAATTATTTTCCAGATTGTTTAAAAATTAAAATAAGTTGTTTCTTTAATATCTGAGTTTTGTTATAATAAAGTAATGTTTTTCAGAATAATGGTAAATAAAATTTCTAAAGCTATTTTCTTATTTGGCGGTTGTTTTTTGCTTTTTATTTTTCTTTTTCAAATTGCTCAAGCCGATATGGAAAGTGCTAATTATCGGATAATTTTTGATAGTGTTAATGTCGGTGGCCTTGATTATGGCTCTTCCGCAAATTACAGTCTACGAGATTCTATTGGTCAATTAAGTTCGGACTTAGCTACTTCTACTAATTACCAAATCCTAGCCGGCTATCGCCAGGCCTATGAAGATTCTTTTATTACCGTCTCCGGTGGTGGTCATTTAGCTCTTGGGAATTTAAGCGGACCCGGAGCTATTGCTGAAGGAGATATATACTGGAAAGTGACAACTAATTTTAATAACTATAACTTGTCTATTAAGGGTAGCGCATCACCAGTCTTACAAAGAATCGGTGGTGGGGGTAGTTTTTTAGATTATACTCCAGCCAGTTCTGACCCGGATTATGAATTTATTCTACCTAGTACTGATTCTGTTTTTGCCTTTTCTCCTGCCGGTTCTGATATTGTTTCTAAATATTTACATAATAATATTATTTGTAATTCCGGTTCCAATAGTTCACTAGATAATTGTTGGAATGGTTTATCAACATCTAATGAATTAATTTCTTCTGGTAGTTCTAATTACCCAACCGGCGCCACCACGACTATTAATTTTAAAGCGGGGATTGGTCTTGAGGCAGATCTTGCCTCAGGTGATTATCAAGGCGTAGTTTTAGTAACTATTTTGCCACTTTAATAATTAGAGTAATAATTTGTTATAATAGTGGTTATGAATAAAGAACCACTGGCTTCTATTTTAAGGACTCAATCATTAGCTAATTTTATCGGCCAAGAACATTTGGTTTCTATTGATAAACCATTGGGCTAAGCAAATAAGAATAAGATAAGGATGTCTTTTATTCTTTGGGGACCGGCTGATTCAGGTAAAACTACCTTAGCTAGGATTTATGCCAATTCTTTGAATATAGATTTTTATGAATTATCAGCCGTTTCGGCCGGCAAGGCAGATATTAAAGTTATTTTGGAAAAGCAGGGTGAAAAAATTTTATTTTTAGATGAAATTCATCGTTTTAATAAAGCTCAGCAAGATTTTTTATTACCGGTGGTAGAGCAAGGTAAAATTATTCTAATCGGAGCAACAACTGAAAATCTCAGTTTTAAAGTCATTTTGCCACTTTTATCAAGAGTGAGAGTCTTTATTTTAAACTCTCTATCGGAAAAGGAAATTACCAAGATAATTTCTCGGACCGGTTTTTCTTTGGAAGCCAAAGAGTTAGAGTGGTTAATTAATTATTCCGGTGGTGACGCTAGACGAGTTATTAATATATTAGAAGCCACTAATGATATTTATAAAGAGATAACTAAAGATAATTTAATTCAAACTTTAGGTAGTGAAAGAATTCTCAATTATGATAAAAAAGGAGATGAGCATTATGAAACTATCAGCGCTTTTATAAAAAGTATGAGAGCCAGTCAAGTAGATACCGCTTTATATTATTTAACTAGAATGATTTCCGTCGGTGAGGACCTCAAGTTTATAGTTCGGCGAATGGTTATTTTTGCCAGCGAAGATATCGGAATATCTCAGCCAATCGCTTTAGTGGTAGCCAATGAAGTTTTTCGGGCATTAGAAACAGTTGGCTTGCCGGAGGCCGGTCTTAATTTGGCTCATGGAGTGTCTTATTTAGCTAAAGCTAAAAAAGATAGAAGAGTTTATGATGCTTGGTAAGAAGCTAAAGAAGATGTTAGACGTTTTGGTAATTTAACAATCCCGGCTAAAATAAAAAATCCCAGTACTGATTTATTAAAAGAAAAAGGTTATGGTGAAAATTATAAAATGTATGATGACGATAGTTATTTACCTGATAAATTAAAAAATAAACCCCTTTCTTAGCTCCTCGGCTCAAAAATACAAAAACAAGGTTTTTGTATTTTGTGCGCTCTACATCGCTAATAAAAAATATTTTAAAGAATCTTTAGATTAATTATCTTTCTGTTTGATTTCTAACTTTTTTATTTGTTCAGCTATTAAATTGGCTTCACCTTGACGATAAGATATTCTACCTCGGCAAGCAATGCAATTTTCCGGCTCTAGGATATCTTTGTATTTTTCAAAAACATCACCAAAAAAGACAACTTCTATCTTATCGTTGAAATCAGCCAGACAAACAAAAGCCATTTCTTTACCATTTTTGGCTATAATTTTTCTAATATTTTCTATAACTCCACCAACAACGGTAGTAGTACCGTCCAGTAG
>DSBD01000006.1 GCA_011049365.1 Candidatus Vogelbacteria bacterium | reverse complement strand
CAAATATACGGAGGGGTGGCTGAGTGGTCGAAGGCGCCGGTCTTGAAAACCGGAGTGCCCGTAAGGGCACCGTGGGTTCGAATCCCACCCCCTCCGCCAATAAGGACGCAGGCGCATAGCGCTGAAGATAATAGTTCATAATATGCTTTCAAAATTTGAATATTATATTATGATATAATTACTTTGTTAGTAATTAATGTAATATTTTTATGGAAAGAATACATTTTACAAAAACAGGTCAACCTAATGACCAAGAAAAAAGTATTGAAGAAATTAAGCAGCAAATTTTTGACAGACAAACTTCGAAAGAATATGAAAGATTAGCTGAAAAAGTTGGACTTATTAAATTAAAAACCTCTTATGCTGAAAGTCTAGATGAATCATTTAGCCAGGATGGAGAATTGAGTGATTTGGGAAAAATTATGCAAGAAGCGATAAAGGATGGAATAGTTCTAGATCTTGGTTGCGGACAAGATTATCATTTATCAAAATTTTTTATGGAAAATGGGGCCAAGTTATATATTGGAGTTGATTTGGAGCCAGATATATTTATACCTGAAGCTAGAGTTGTTCCTAATAATCATCGAGATCGTTCCTATATGAAAAGAATATTGTCAGAGGCCAACAGAGAAAAAGAAGCCGAGGTGGTGGCTACTGATGATGAAGAGGAGGACTTTATTTCAGATAAAGGGCCTGAGTATTCATTAAGAGAAAATATTTTACAGATAAAAGATGATATGTTGAAAGCAATTTCCAGGATAAAGGATAAGTCTATTAATGCTGTTGTTATTAGTGGAATTGAAATATCTTTTGAGAATACTGAAGAGACTAATAAATATTTAAAAGCTCTTAGGACTGAAATTAAAAGAGTTCTGAAAGAGCAAGGAGTTGTATTAATTAATCAAAGTGACTTTTCTATTAATGACTTTGTTTCTGTTGCTAAAGATGAAAGTGGCGATTGGAAAGTTATTAAAAGTGAGTAAAGATATTTTTTAAAAATTAATGAATTTATATAATAAATATCTTTTTCCTCATCTACTTGATTTGGTAATGAAGAGAAAGAGTATGATGAAGAATCGCTCCCAGGTAGCCGGGAGGGCTTTTGGAGTAGTATTAGAAATTGGTTTTGGTTCGGGCCTTAATTTACCTTTTTATAAAAAGATAGAAAAACTATATGCTTTAGAACCATCTGAAGAAATACTAAACCTGGCTCGAAAAAGAGCTAAAAAGTTTCTATTTCCAATTGAATATTTACCGGTTGGAGCTGAAAATATTCCTTTGGCGAATAATACAATAGATTCAGTCATATCTTCTTGGAATCTTTGCACTATCCCAGATCCTGATAAAGCCATGAATGAAGTTTTTAGAGTTTTAAAACCGGGAGGAAAATTTTTCTTTATAGAACATGGTAGATCTTCTCAAAATTTTCCAGCTAAACTACAAAATATAATTAATCCGGTTTGGAAAAGATTGGCTGGTGGTTGTCATCTGAATAGAGATATTACTGATTTAGTGGTAAAGGCTGGTTTTAAGATAGAAGAAATTAATAAGTATCCTGAAAAATATAGCCCTTTGAATTTTATATATAAAGGAGTGGCGATTAAGAAATAATTGTTATATAACAACAAAATCATGATTGAATTAGAAAAAACCTATTTAGCCAAAAATTTACCGATTAGGCTAAAAAAATGTTCATCCAAAGAAATAGTTGATATCTATCTTCATATTCATCATTTTGATAACAAGCATGAAGTTCATCATTACGGTGGAGAGCATACCAAAATTAACCCCAAGGTTGATTATAAAATAAAGCATTGTAGTTGCGGAAAACATAATATTGATAAACAAATTGCCACCGGTCATGTCACAGGAAGTGATTTAAATTCATTTGAAGTTAAAATAGAATTTAAAGAAGTTTGTCCTGGTGGTGGTTGGCATTTAGAAAGTGGAATTAAATTAAAATGATATGAAAAATAAATTTAGTGAAAAATTAGTCGGTCCACGAATAGTTTTAAAGAAATTAAAGCCGGATATTAAGCTGGCTGAAATTATTTTCAAGACTGTTGACGAAAATAGGAAACATTTAGAAAAATAGTTACCATGGGTCAGTGGCTCTAAAAGAGTAGAAGATTCGTTGGAATTTTTATTTGATTTGAGAAATAAAAAGGAAATTGCTTATGGCATTTTTTTAGCTGATGAGTACGTGGGAAATATTGGTGTTCATAAAATAAGTGAGGAAAACAAATCGGCCGAAATAGGTTATTGGTTATCACAAAAATATTGTCGTCAAGGGTATATGACTGAAGCTATTAAATTATTAGAAGAAGAACTTTTTGAAGGTTTTGGTCTGAATCAATATAAAAAATCTTTAAAAGATAAAAAGAAAAAGACTACTATAAGAATTGGAGAAGAGTTGGGGAAATATAAAGCTGGAGAAATTTACGAAGCCGGATCATATTCAGGCAGACTTTGGGATATTAAGATAAGAATAAAAACTGTTGCTTGTTTAAATTTTGAAGAATTAGAAAGATTAAATATTTCCAACCAAAGTATTGTGGCTCTAAGAAGAAGGGGGACTTTCTTCTAAAGACAAAGTAGAATTAATCAGATTTGAAATTATTTGATTTATCTAGTAGATATTTTTTTAACTCATCTTTAATCTCAGGATGCTCTAAACCATATTCAATAGAAGCTTTAAGAAGTCCGAACTTATTACCACAATCAAACCTTTCACCCTTCACCACTAAACCATAAAGAGATTTTTTCTTTTTAAGTAAAGAAACGAAAGCATCGGATAAACGAATTTCATCTTTGTTGGTACTTTTTTCTATATTATTTTTTAATTCTTTAATAACATCTGGAGTTATGACATATTTTCCAATAGCGGCTAGACGTGATTTAGTTTGCTTTTCTTTTGGCTTTTCTATAAATTTGTCTATTTTCAACAATCTTTTTTCTTTGAATTTTCCTTCAGCTATTCCATAACGATGAATTTCTTCTTTGGGTACTTCATAAAGGGCGACGATAGGTGCCTTAACTTTATTATAATTTTTGATTAGGTCTTTAACTGGTGTCGGACCTTTTATAATATCATCACCAAAAAGAACTATGGCCGGTTCATCTTTAGCTAAAAAGGAAGAAGCGGCTTGATAAATAGCATCACCATCTCCACGGGGCTCATTTTGTCTCAAGTAACAAAAATCAGCCAAAGACGATAACTCTTTAATTGTTCTTAAGTATTTATTTTTCTTTTGCTTTTTAAGGAGATTTTCTAACTCAGGTGCTTGGTCAAAATAGTTTTCAATTGAATGTTTTCCACGGGCGGTGACGAAAATTATCTTCTTTATACCAGCATTTACTGCTTCTTCCACTATATATTGCACCGCTGGACGATCAATAATTGGTAACATTTCTTTAGGTTGTGATTTGGTTACGGGTAAGAAGCGAGTACCAAATCCGGCAACAGGAATAATAGCTTTTTCTATTCTTTTCATTTTTAGTCCTTCCATTCTTCCCATTCAATATCATTTTTATCAGAATTATTATCTATTTTCATTTGTTCCATTCCACCCATAAAAAACTGCATCATTAAGGACATAATATCTATGGCATCAGTCGGACGAGAAAATTCCAAAGGGCTTAAAGGGTATTTATATTCAGCTTTATTTATTATTTCTATTTGAAGATTATTAATT
>DSBD01000004.1 GCA_011049365.1 Candidatus Vogelbacteria bacterium | reverse complement strand
AATAATACCTACTCCATTCGGACCATAGCCCTCATAAAGGACTTCTTCTAAATTTTCTCCTTTTTTATCTTGTTTATTGAGAGCTTTTTCTATATTGACCATTGGCATATTAGAGGCCCTAGCTTTTTCTATTGCTGCCCGAACATTGGGTGAATTTTTATCACCAGCTGATTTTTTAACTTCTAAAGAAATATTTTTAGATAAAATAGAAAATACTTTGCTTTTTTTTGCATCTTCAACCGATTTTTTGTTTTTTATTTTTGACCACTTATTATGTCCGGACATATCTTTAATTTAATTTACATTAAAATGTTTTTTTAATTTATCAGTAGCCTTTCGGCCTCTGGAAGTTCTTTCCAAAAGACCTAAGCGCATTAAATAAGGTTCATAAACTTCTTCAATCGTCGATGGTTCTTCGGCTATAGAAGCAGCTAAAGTGTTAAGACCAACTGGTCCGCCTTTAAACTTTTTAATAATGGTTTCCAAAAGTTCTCGGTCGGCTAAAGTTAAACCCAAAGAATCAAGACCAAAAAGATCTAAGGCCTCACAGGCTAAATCTTTATTGACAGAGCTTTTTCTTAATTGGCAATAATCACGACATCTTTTGAGTAATTGATTAGCTACTCTAGGTGTATAGCGACTACGGCTAGCTATTTCTAAAGCAGCTTTCTCTTCAATATTAATCTCCATTATTTTGGCTGACCTTTTTATTATAGCTTTAATTTCTTCATTAGTGTAAAATTCCAATCTAAATGTTCCAGCGGAAAATCTTGATCTGAGGGGCGAAGATAATAAAGATATTCTAGTGGTAGCCGCCACTAAGGTAAAAGGTGGCAGTTCTAATTGAATAATTCTAGCTCCTGGTCCCTTGCCAATTATAATATTCAAACTACCGGCCTCCATGGCAGGGTAGAGGACTTCTTCAATCATTTTATTTAGGCGATGGATTTCATCAATAAACAATATTTCTCCAGGATTAAGATTGGTTAAAATTGAAGCTAAATCACCAACTTTTTCTATAGCTGGTCCGGAGGTATATTTTAGAGGCTTATCTAGTTCTTTGGCGATTAAATGGGCTAAGGTGGTCTTTCCTAGGCCTGGAGGTCCATAAAAAAGCATATGCTCTGGAGGTTGTTGCCTTTCTTTGGCCGCTTGGAGTATAATCTTTAGGTTCTTTTTAATATTATCTTGACCAATATATTCGTCCCACAAGAGAGGCCTTAAGGATTTATCTAATCCAAAGTCGTTTTTATTAAGGAAATTATCTTTTTTTTCTGATATTGACATTTTTTTTATTTTATGATAGTATTTCAGTTGTTGATAAGTTCATTTTCAAGCTCATAAACCTCTAAGCAATTTAAATCCTTTATTGGATTTAACGGGTTTTTTCAAAAGGACGAGCTGGTCCTTTTTTATAAAAGTTCTACTGGCTCCATCCTGGAGGAATCTCTTAACTTTATTTGCACTAATAAAGAGATTGCTTAGAGGTTTATGTTCTTGAATTATATCAAAGAGCTTCTCAAACTAAAAATGTGGGAAAACCTGTCCTTAACTCCTCGGCTCGGAAATGAAAATGTAAAAACATTTTCATTTCGCTCTCTCTACGTCGCTAATCAAAAATCTTTCAATAAATCAACTACTCGAGCTAAATCTTCCATAGAGGTTAAACCATTTAAAACTTTTATCACCCCATCTTCTCTCATATCTAATATTCCTTGTGGTTCGGCCACTTTTTTTAATTCTTTTTCACTTGGATTTTCAATTGTTTTTTTAGCCACTGCTTCATCCATTACAACCGCCTCAAAAATACCTTGTCGTCCCTTATAACCGGTATTATTACATTTATCACAACCAACCGGACGATAAACTTCCATTTTATCTTCTAGAACAATATCTTTTCTTTTTCTAGCTACGCTTTCTTTAACTTTATTTATTAAATCTTTTTCCCATTCTTTGGGGCTTTCTTTTTGGCGACAATTAACACATAGACGTCTGACTAAACGTTGGGCGATAGATAAAGTTAGAGAAGAGGTCATAACCTTGGGATTTACTTCTAAATCAATTAGTCGTGGTATAGCCCCAAAACAATTATTGGTATGTAAGGTAGAAAAGACTAAATGTCCAGTTAAGGCTGAATTGATGGCGATTTTTGCCGTTTCCGAATCTCTAATCTCTCCAACCATTATAATATCTGGGTCTTGTCTTAGAGCGGCTCTCAAGCCCGATAAGAAATCATAACCTTTTTTACGATTTACTTGGGTTTGATTTATACCCTCCAAATGATATTCAATCGGGTCTTCAATAGTAATTATTTTATTTTCCGGTGAATTTACCTGACGTAGAAAAGAATAAAGAGTGGTTGTTTTTCCGGAGCCGGTTGGACCGGTTAATAGAATTAAACCATTGGGTTTTTTAATTTCTCGTTCAAATACTTTAAATAAATGGTCTTCTACTCCTAAGGTCTCAAAGGTTACTTGAATACTTTTTGGATTTAGAACTCTCATAACTACTGACTCGCCATAAGCACTTGGTACAATAGAGGAACGTATTTCTATTTCATCTTCACCGGCTTTAATACTAAAACGTCCGTCTTGGGCAGTTAATTTTATATTTATTTTCATCCCTGATATTAATTTGATTCTAGCGGCTATTGGCCAATAGTATTTAGAATTTATTTTATATATATCTTGCAAAACTCCATCCAAGCGGTATCTAAGTCGTAGATTATTTTCCTGTGGCTCCAAATGAATATCAGAGGCCCCAGTAGATAAAGCACCGGCTAAGATAATTTCCAAAATTGACGAAATATTATCTTCTTTTTGTTTTTCAATCTTTTTTATTTCTTCTTTGATTTGATTAACGGTTTTTATTTCTTTTAAATATCTTTCAATTCTTTCATTGGAAATTTTAATCAAACCAGCTTCTGATTTTTTAGATTTAGATAATTCTTGGTAATAGCTCCAGGCTTTTTTAAGGCTATTTTCTGAGACTAAATAAATTTGTAAATTCCAACCCTTATTTTCTAAATCTTTTATTATTTCTTTAGCTTTATTATTGTTAGGAGTGAGAATAGCTACTGATAATTTTTTGCCGAATATCTTAAAACTAGCCATTTGGGCTTGGCGAGCTTCAGCTTCAGGTATAAATCTTAAGGCATCGGTATTTATTGATACTTTGGATAAGTCAGAGTAAGGTAAATTATATCTTTTTGATAAAATCTCAGCCAACTCCTCTTGTTCTTGGTCCCTAAGGTCTTGCATTTTTGCCGTCTTGGCTTTTTGATTTTGTGAGTCTAAACTCATTTATATATATTTTACAACTTTTTAAATTTAAAACAATTAATTCTATTACTAACATCATATTTTTTTTAATCAATATTGACTTATGTATATTTTTTTGTTTCAGTATTATTTTTTAATTTTAAGTTATTCATCCGGTGGTTCTGTGATAAAATTATTAGTAATGAAGTTTAAAAGTTTATCCCCAGAAGAAACCTATAACTCGGCCGGCTTTTTTTGGGAGAATTTTGTAAAGAAAAATTCTTCTCAGGCTTTGGTAATTTGTCTTTATGGAGACTTGGGGGCCGGTAAAACCGTTTTTGTGCAAGGTTTGGCGCATTTTTTAGGTTTGGTGGATAAAATTAATAGTCCGACCTTTGTTATTAGTCGGAAATATTGTTTTAATAATAGTGAATTTAAACATTTTTTTCATCTTGATTT
>DSBD01000009.1 GCA_011049365.1 Candidatus Vogelbacteria bacterium | reverse complement strand
CATCATAGTTATTGAATGGCCAGAGAGGATAAAAAAGTTTTTACCAGAGGAACGCTTTGATTTATTTTTTGAAATTAAAGATAAAAATACAAGAATAATTTCTTATGAAAAAAACTAAAAAACTAAAAAAAATAGCTCTTCTTGATGTTCATGCAATCATTCACCGCAGTTATCATGCTTTGCCCGATTTTATTTCTTCTCAAGGCGAACCAACAGGGGCTCTTTATGGTTTAGTGGCTGGAATATTAAAAATAGTTGAAGACTGGCAACCTGAAGCCATAATTGCTTGTTATGATTTACCCGGACCAACTTTTCGACGACAAATTTATGATGACTATAAGGCTGGCAGAAAAAAAACTGACGATTCTCTTATAGAACAAATAAAAAGATCACGTGATATTTTTGCTAGTTTTAATATTCCAAGTTATGATTACCCGGGCTTTGAGGCAGATGATATAATTGGGACTATTAGTAAGCAGTTGGTAGATAATCCGGATTGGCAGGTAATTATTTTTTCCGGCGATTTAGACACTCTACAACTTGTTAAAGATGATAAGGTGGTGGTTCAAACTTTTAAAAAGGGGATAAAAGAAATGATGGTTTATAATGAAAAAGCAGTTATTAAACGTTATGGTTTTAGTCCTACTTTAATACCAGATTTTAAGGGTTTAGCCGGTGACCAATCTGATAATATTATTGGTGTCAGTGGTATTGGAGAAAGGACAGCCAGTCTTTTAATTGCTAGGTTTGGTAATTTAGAAAAAATATTTTCACTCTTAGATAAAGGTAAAGAAGAAATTTTTCTAAAGGCTGGAATAAAAGAAAGATTTATCAATCTCTTAAAAACGAATCGTGAGGAAGCTTTATTTTCAAAAGCTTTGGCGACTATTAGAAAAGATGCGCCGATTGAATTTAAAATACCTAAAGGCAATTGGCAGGAAAATCTTGATCAAGAAAAAGTTTTAAATATTTTATCTGAACTGGAATTCAGGCAATTAATTAATCGGTTTAAAAATATTTTCTCTAATGGGCAAGAATTATCTTCTGAAAAAAAGTTTTCTTCAGAAGAGGAATTATTGTTAAAAAAAGCTCAATTAGGTTTGTGGCTTATAAATTCAGATATTATAAATCCAACTATAGACGACTTGACAAGATCAACTAACCAAAAAGAACTTCCGGCTATATTGGAAAAAATAGAAGAAAAAATAAAGAAAAATAATTTGGAAAAAGTTTATTATGAAATAGAATTACCCCTAATTGCAATTATGGAAAAAATAGAAGAGAGGGGAATTTTAATTGATAAGCAGCAATTTGTTTTATTAAACAAAAAATATAAAAAATATCTACAAGAAATAAGCGCTAAAATATATAAAATTGCCGGTCAGGAATTTAATCTTAATTCACCCAAACAAATGGCAGAAATTCTTTTTGATATTTTGAAAATATCTACTAAAGGTTTAAGAAAGACTACCGGTGGAGCCAGGTCAACTAGAGAATCTGAATTATCAAAATTGAAAGATTCTCATCCTATAATTCCCGAAATATTAAAATATCGCGAAGTTCAGAAAATAAATTCATCTTATGTTGAAAATATACCCAAGCTCATAGATTCTGACGGACGATTAAGAACCAATCTAAACCAAGCTGGGACCACTACCGGTCGAATGTCTTCTAGTCGGCCCAATTTACAAAATATTCCGGCTAATGAAGAATTTGGTCGAGAGATTAAAAAAGCTTTTATAGCTACACCTAAACATTTGTTTTTATCGGCCGATTATTCACAGATAGAAATGAGGGTTTTGGCAGTTTTGTCTGGTGATAAATCTTTAATTAAGTTTTTTAAAGAGGGCAAAGATATTCATAGCGCAGTAGCTTCTTTGGTTTTTAAAAAGACAGAAGAAAAAATAACCAGAGAGGAACGTCGTCGAGCTAAAGTTATAAACTTTGGAATAATCTATGGAATGGGCATTAATGCTCTAAAAGAAAACCTAAATGTCTCACGTCAAGAGGCGCAAAAATTCTATGATGATTATTTTAATGCTTTTCCATCAGTTAAAAATTATTTTGAAAAAGTGGTTAAAAAAGCTGAAGATGATGGCTACACTGAAACTCTTTTTGGTCGGCGGAGATATTTTCCGTCTCTAAAATCACCCCTACCTTTTATTAAAGCTAGTGGGCGACGAATGGCGATGAATGCTCCACTACAAGGCACAGCTGCTGATTTATTAAAATTAGCCATCATTGCCATTAACCAAGAGTTAGAAGGGAAGTCTTTAATTGATAAAATCCATTTAATTTTACAAATTCATGATGAACTAATCTATGAAGTGGAAGAAAAACATATTAGCCAGGCTGAAAAAATCATTAAAGATAAAATGGAAAATGTTTGGTCGGCAGATGTGCCTCTTAAGGTTGATATTAAAACAGGCAAGAATTGGGGCGAAATTGATTAAGGGGATAATAAATATTTTTGTCTTTAATTCTTGATGTGTTAATATTTCTTTTATGTATAAAAAAATATTATTTGATCCTAAAGTAAATGGACCCGGGAAAAAGGTCTTTAAATTGAGTCGTTCTAAAATAGACCTTTTTTTAAAATGTCCACGTTGTTTCTATCTTGACCGTCGCTTAGGTGTATCGCAGCCGGCCAGCTATCCATTTACTCTTAATTCAGCAGTTGATCATCTTTTAAAAAAAGAATTTGATATTTATCGTCAATTGGGCCGACCTCATCCTTTAATGGAAAAATATAATATTAAAGCCAAGCCATTTTTACATAAAGACCTTGAAACTTGGCGCCATAATTTTACTGGCATTCAATTTATTTTTGAACCGGCCAATTTTTTAGTCTATGGAGCGATTGATGATTTATGGGTAGATGATAACGGTAATTTATTAGTGGTTGATTATAAAGCGACTAGTAAGGATAGTGAAGTTAATCTAGATGCCGATTGGCAGGTGGCGTATAAAAACCAAATGGAAATCTATCAATGGCTTCTTAGTAAAAATAAATTTAAAGTATCTTCAACCGGGTATTTCGTTTATGCTAATGGTTTAAGAAGTCCTTCAACCTTTGATGCTTGTTTGAAATTTGATATGCAAATAATACCTTATCAAGGAGATTATTCTTGGGTAGATAAAACTTTATTAGAGATTAATAAAATCTTGATAAATGATTCATTACCTGACGGAGCTAAAGATTGTGAATATTGTTCTTATAGACATCAGGCCATCGAAAAAGAGC
Source organism: Candidatus Vogelbacteria bacterium (assembly GCA_011049365.1). Taxonomy (GTDB): domain Bacteria; phylum Patescibacteriota; class Minisyncoccia; order Phycocordibacterales; family XYD1-FULL-46-19; genus DSBD01. The sequence continues at coordinate 478 of DSBD01000009.1, read as the reverse complement.
AAAGTTTTAAAAAAGAAGAAGATAAAAATTCAGTCACCTTATTTTAATTCAAAGAATTTCTTTTTTGGTATTGTTGTTTGACAAAATAATCATAAATTGTCCACATTTTGATTAACTTGTCTTATCTAGTAATAAATGTTATTTTAAAAAGTATTATAGGGTTTTAATGGTCGATTATTAACCCCTTGTTAAATCAATATATAAATTATGAGAAATATTATAATTGCTATCATTGTTATCGTTTTGATTATTGCTGGAGTTTTTTGGTTTATGTCTACCAGAGAGGTAGTTGATGTCGTCGAATCAGTAGAAGATGATTGGATGATAGAAGATGACCTTTTTTATGAAGAGGATTTCACTTTCACCACTTTGCCAGAAGAAGATGAAGATCTAGTTGATGAAGAAGATGAAATTTTCGACGAAGAGTAATAGAATAATAATTTCAAGAACCCCATCTAATTATCTAAAATAATTAGAT
>DSBD01000072.1 GCA_011049365.1 Candidatus Vogelbacteria bacterium | reverse complement strand
TTTCTAATCATAACGATTAAAAATATCTTTCATTATATTTTTCTTTTATCTTTAATATCAATTAGCTACTTGCTTTCTTTTGTTAAATATTTAATTATTAAAGCAGAAAGATTTTTTTCAAGGGTTATAGAAAAAATAAAAAAGAGAAAGGTAAATCTAGTTGAATAATATATGCTCTCGGGGCAAAGCCCCGAAGTAATAATACGAATTTACTTCGCTCGTCCTTGCGCGCGGCAGAGCCACGCGGTATTATATCTATATTAGCTCCTCGGCTCAAAAATACAAAAACAAGGTTTTTGTATTTTGTTCGTCCTACGTTGCTAATAAAAAAAGCCACCTTAGCTCAGTTGGTAGAGCAACGGTTTTGTAAACCGTAGGTCGTCAGTTCAAGTCTGACAGGTGGCTCAAGATGGAAAACGAAAAGAAAATAGGACATTTGCACCCCTTAACCATCGTGATTGATGAAATCACTAATTTTTTCTTGAATTGGGGTTTTTCAATAGTTAGGGGTCCTGAAAAAGAAGATGAATGGCATAATTTTGAGGCCTTAAATGTTCCAGCTGACCATCCAGCTCGAGATATGCAAGATACTTTCTGGCTTTTACCTTTAGAAGAAAGGAAACTCCTTAGGACTCATACTAGTCCGGTTCAGATAAGATATATGAAAAAAAATAAACCGCCTTTTAGAATAATTTCACCCGGTCGAGTTTTTCGCAATGAGGCCACTGACGCTACCCATGAATCACAATTTTATCAGATGGAAGGGTTAATGATAGACAAACAAGTTACCTTAGCAAACTTAAAAGGGATTTTGGAAGAGTTCTGCAAAGAAATATTTGGGCCAAAAACAGCTATTAGAATAAGGCCTTCCTTTTTTCCTTTTGTTGAACCTGGATTAGAGATTGATATTTCTTGTTTTAAATGTCTTGGTCAAGGATGTTCTCTTTGTAAAAATTCCGGCTGGATAGAAATTATGGGTGCCGGTATGGTCCACCCTAATGTTTTAAAGGCAGTGAAAATAGATAGTAATGATTGGCGAGGTTTTGCCTTTGGACTTGGTCCAGATAGAATAGCTATGATTAAGTATGGTTTAGATGATATTCGTCTCCTTTATGGTGGTGATTTACGTTTTAATGAGCAATTTTAATTTATTATGATTTTTTCCTATAATTGGTTACAAAGATTTTTTGATAAAAATATTTTACCGGTGCCGGAAAAAATAGTTGAGGCCCTGAATCTTCATAGTTTTGAAGTAGAAGATTTTAAGAAGTTGAAAGATGATTTTATTTTTGATGTTGATATTTTACCGAATCGAGCCCATGATTGCTTGGCCCATAAAGGACTAGCTAAAGAATTAGGGGTAATTTTTAATCTTGATTTGAATAAGGTGGACACAAGAGATGATTCATTATTTGCAAAGAATAATCTAAAGATTAATATAAAGGATTCTGAAAATTGCCGTTCTTATTTAGCGGTAGAAATGGATAATATTGAAGTTAAAAATTCTCCTGACTGGCTTAAAAATTTGCTTTTAAATATAGAATCTCGTTCAATAAATAATTTGGTTGATATTGTAAATTTCGTGATGTTTAATATTGGCCAGCCTTTACACATTTTTGATGCCGATTTGGTGGATGGAGGAATCGTTGTTCGTTTAGCTTTTCCGGGTGAAAAAATAATAACTTTAGATAACGAGGAATTAGAACTTTCAGCTCAACACTTAGTTATAGCCGATAATATTGGACCCTTAGCTTTAGCTGGTGTTAAAGGAGGAGCTCGGGCTGGTGTATCTTCAAAAACTAAAAGAATTATAATAGAGGCGGCTAATTTTTCACCGGTCAATATTAGAAGAACAGCCAATTATTTTAATTTAAGAACAGATGCTGCCAAGAGGTTTGAAAATGATTTACCTTTAATTTTTGCTCAAGAGGGCATAAATGAAGTAGTCGGTTTGATAAAAGAAATGATTCCTGAATCTGTGGTTGAAAACTCTTTTATTTGGCAAAAAGAAGATAATCAAAGAAAAAAAATTAATATGGCTCTTAATTTACCATCTGAAGTTTTAGGAACAAAAGTGGGAAGGAAGAAGGTGGAAGATATTTTAAGAAAATTAGATATTGATTTTACTTTTACTGATGATAAATGGGAGATGACTATACCGGCCGAGAGATTAGATTTGAAAATGGCTGAAGATATAGTAGAGGAAATTGGAAGATTTTTCGGTTATAACAACATTAAGGGGATTTTGCCTGACAAAAAAGGTTTTTCACCGACCATAGATGATTTCTTCTCTCTTTCCAACAGACTAAAAGAAGAGATGATTTTACAAGGGTATAATGAATTATATGGTTATACTTTAGTAAAAGAAGGAGAATTAGAGCTAGCTAACCCATTATCGGTAGAAAAAAGATTCTTAAGGACTAATTTAATATCTGGTATTAAAGAAAAACTTTTATTTAATTTAGAGTACCTTGTTTTTGATTGGCAACCGGTGCGTCTTTTTGAGGTTGGTACTATTTTTAAGACAGAAGGGGAAAAATTAAAGTTTGTCTATGGAGTTGCTTGGCGTAAGAAAAAGTATGCCAAAATAGACGAAGAGTTATCTTTAATTAGAAAAAAGATAAAAGATTCTCTTTCTCTAAAATCAACACCCCAAGAATTAATAATTACCGGAGATAATTTTTGTATTGTTGAAATGGATATAGAGGAACTACTATCTTTAAGTAATGGATTTCAATTGGCTGATTTTTCTCCATTTATAAATAGAAACATTAAATATAAACCTTTTTCAGTTTATCCTAGAATAATTAGAGACGTGGCTTTATTTGTTGACGAACACATATCTCCTCAACAAATAGTTGAAAAAATAATTTCGTCAGCCGGTCCCTTTTTGATTAAAGAACCAATTTTGTTTGATGAATTTATAAAGAATGGCAAAAAATCACTAGCTTTCCGACTTATTTTTCAGGCCTTTGATAGAACTTTGTCTAATGATGAAGTCAATGGTCAAATGGAGAAAATTTATACTGTTTTAAGACAAGAAAATTGGGAGATTAGATAAGAGAAAAAGGTAATTTTCCTTTGTTTTAAGGTTATATTATGCTATAATTTATCTATCTTCCTCAAGTTAAAAGAGGGATTGTTTTAATTTTTATGCCTAAAAAAGAAGAAAATAAAAGAAAATATAGTGCAGAGAATATAACAGTTTTAGAGGGGTTGGAGCCAGTCAGGAAAAGACCTGGTATGTATATTGGTTCCACTGGTCCGGATGGTCTTCATCATCTTCTAGTGGAGATTTTTGATAATTCTCGCGATGAAGCGATGAATGGTTTTGCTTCAGAAATTGAGATAGCACTTTTACCTGACGGCTTAGCTAGAATAGTAGATGATGGCACAGGTATTCCAATTGATATTCATTCAAAAACTAAAGTGTCTGCTCTAGAAACCGTTATGACCACTTTGCATGCTGGAGGTAAATTCGATGACGATGGGTATAAGATATCAGGCGGTCTTCATGGAGTTGGGGCTTCGGTGGTTAATGCCTTATCGGAATGGTTTAGGGCTGAAGTTCATCGCGATGGTGGCCATTATTTGCAAGAATACAAAAAGGGTGTTAAACAAGCTGATGTAAAAAAGATTGCTAAATCAAATTATCATGGGACTATTATTACTTTTAAACCCGATAACACTATCTTTTCTGAAACGATCTTTGATTTAGACAGATTAATATCTCATATGCGCCATCAGGCTTATTTAGTTAGAGGTTTAAGGATAAGAATGATTGATGCTAGAGATATAGATAAGAAAATAGATCTTGATAAAGTTTTCTATCTATCCGAATTAAATCTAAATTGTCCGAGTTATTCATTTCATTTTGATGGCGGGCTTAAATCTTTGATTAATTACTATAATCGCGGATTAAAAACTATTCATAAAGAAGTGTTTTATGTTGAAAAGGAATTTAATAAAAT
>DSBD01000016.1 GCA_011049365.1 Candidatus Vogelbacteria bacterium | reverse complement strand
TTAATTTAAAAGTTAATTAGCAAGATTTTATGAAGAACAGATATCTTAATTATTTTTCAATCATCGCAATCATTTTTTTGTTTGGTTTTTCTTTTGCCGGTGGTGCGGAATTAAATTTACAATTGGAAAAAACAGACTTTAATATTGGAGAATCTTTTTCAGTTTTAATTTATGTCGATTCTGACAAGGAGGCTATAAACGCGGTCTCTGGGACAATCTCTTTTCCAGTTGATAAATTAATAGTGGAAAGTGTTTCCGGAGAAGAATCAATTTTTAATTATTGGTCTCTTAGCCCTGATTATTCCAATACTACCGGCTTGGTTAATTTTGAAGGGATAGTTTTTAATCCTGGATTTATCGGCCCAAGAGGTCATATTGCGATTATTAATTTTAGGACAATAACTGAAGGATCAGGCACAATAGGCTTAATGGAAGGTTTGGTTTTAGCTAATGATGGTTATGGAACAAATGTTTTGGACGGCCTTTCCTCAGTTGATTTTAATATCTCGGGCACTTTAGATGATTCAACTGAATTACTTGAAGAAGACATGGCTGAACCGACGGAGAAAGATAGCATTGAGTTTACTGAGAAGGATAAACCTTTAATAGTTTCGACATTTTGGATTAATAATCTGCCTACTTGGTTAGTTGATGTTATAAACAATCATCATTATTTTTTCTTTAGTGTTCTATTTACCATTATTCTTTTGTTAGCTATCATTATTTATCTTCTGTATAAATTATACTCATATAGGTCTTTGGGGGTTAAGGATGAAGAAAGATAGGATTCTCAAGATATGAGATATTTTAGCTGTATTTTAGAAAATATGATATAACTAAAGATATGGTCAAGGAAAATAAAATGGATAAGATAATTTCTTTAGCTAAACGACGGGGATTTGTTTTTCAATCTTCAGAAATTTATGGTGGATTAAGCGGAGTTTATGATTTTGGACCCTTGGGCGTGGAGTTGGCAAATAATCTTAAAAATCTATGGTGGCGTGATATGGTTCGTTGTCGTCATGATATTGTCGGTCTTGATTCGGGTATTTTCACATCACCAAGGGTTTGGGAAGCCAGTGGTCATGTTAGCGGTTTTTCTGACCCTTTAGTTAAATGTCGAGTTTGTCAGACCAGAAGTAGAGCTGATCATCTTTTGGAAGATTTAGGAATAATGGCTGATGAAAAGATGTCTGAAGAAGAGATAAGTAAAATATTTGACAATAATCGTGATAAGTTAAAATGCCCTAAATGTGGAGCAAAAGATTTTACGGCAGTTAAATTATTCAATCTTTTAGTAAAAACCAACCTAGGTGATTTTTCTAGTGAAAATTCAGAACCGATTTATCTGCGGGGAGAGACCTGTCAGGGGATATATATTAATTTTTTAAATGTTTTGAATACAACACGCCAAAAATTGCCTTTTGGGATTGCTCAAGTCGGTAAAGCTTTTAGGAATGAAATAGCTCCGCGCCAATTTCTTTTTAGAACTAGAGAATTTGAACAAATGGAAATGCAGTATTTTATTAAGCCAGACGAAGGCTTAACAGAATATCAAAAATTAAAAAAATATCGCTGGCAATCTCTTTTGGATTTGGGACTTAAGAAAGAAAATATTCGCTGGCATCAACATGAAAATCTGGTTTTTTATGCTCAAGAAGCGTTTGATATAGAGTATAATTACCCTTCTTATGGCTGGAAAGAGTTGGAGGGTATTCACAATCGGGGAGATTATGATTTAACTCAACAAAGTAAAGGTAGTGGTCAAAATTTAACCTATTATGATGAAGAGAAAAAAGAAAAGATAACTCCTTATGTTCTGGAGTCTTCCATAGGCGTCGGAAGATTATTCTTGGCCATTTTTTGTGATGCTTATGATGAAGATGAGATAGATGGTGAAAAAAGAGTGGTAATGAGGTTCCATCATCACATAGCACCGGTGAAAGTGGCTATTTTACCATTATTAAGAAAAGAAGAGTTGATTTCGGGAGCTAAAGAAATTTTTGCTAATTTATGTAAAAAATATTCTTGTCAGTACGATGAAACTCAATCAATTGGTCGTCGTTATCGCCGGCAAGATGAAATCGGTACACCTTTTTGTTTAACTTTTGATTTTGATTCTTTGCAGGATAAAGCGGTAACGGTTCGCGACCGAGACAGTGCTAAGCAAAAGAGAGTTTTGATATCTGATTTGGAAAAATATTTAGAAGAAAGATTGAATTAAAAATATCCAAAAATTAGCCCCGGGATCTCTCAGCCAGATCCCGGGGTTTTTCGTGTAGACCTTTTAAAAGGATAGGTCTTATCCTAGAGGGGTCGGCAGACGAGGGCATGAGCCCTTTTGAATCGTGAACTCGGGCATTCATGTCCGACTCGCCAACTGCCATTTTTCTTGAGTACTGCCACTCGATGCAGTTCTCCGGCGGTAATGCGATCGCAAGAGCAGATTATCCGGTTATCCTCATCGTCTTTTGCTTCTATATTGCCGGCCAAGACCAGCCAACAAGTATGAAGCAAGGGCAGGTGAAGGAATCCGCCAGTAGTTTCAATTCCGGTGTCGCGACAATGTTTACCGGGTGGCAATGTTGCCAAGCGATAAGGGATGATAATAAAATCATCACCCTGGAGTCGTCCAGCTCTACGTAAGGCCGAGATAGACGTGCTATTCAGTCTTTTGGATCCCGGCAGTACCGAGAAAGTCTCAGCAAAACCGCTATCTTTTTGCTTGAGTCGTAAGAAGACTTCTTCCAATCTTTCTTGGTAGTCTCCATTGACGTTGGAGTTTGGCAATACCAAAGGCCTTAAACCTTTATGCCTTTGGCCGAAAGTCTTTATTCTGTTTAAGGCTTTGTCAACTTTGAGGTCAGGAAATATCTCGGCCAAATTTTTCAACTGTCTTTCAGCTCCGACCAACTTCATTTCTCTCACTTCCGTCGTCTGATTTCTCATGCTGTGTCTCCTTCTTCCCTTCCTCCCGGAAGGTTTTAGTTAAGGACCAAAACAAAAAACACATATCCGTGCTCTATCTTTATACTACTCCAAAATAGAATAATGTCAAAGATTTTTATGGAAAAATTCTTTTAATTTATTAGGAAATTCATCTGGAAAGATATTATGCCCTCCTTGGTTGGAAAAGAATTTTTCAGCTTTTTTGTTATTTTTGATCTCTTTAGCTAATTTTTCAGCTTGAGAAAAAAGGACTAAATTGTCTCTTTTACTATGGGCTATTAATAGGGGATTATTAATTTTACTTATTTTTTTATAAGGTGCGATGGAAGAGAATCTTTGGCCGAAAAAAAGTAATGACAATATATCTGAAGGTATTCTGTAATACTTATAAGGTGGATATATTATTTTAGCAACATCAACCAGCCTAGCGAAAGTTCCATAAGTAGCGACAACTTTCAAGCGTTCATCTTGGGCGGCTGATAAAATGGCAATAGCTCCTCCTAGAGAAAAACCAAAAATACCAATTTGGGAGTAATTTCTTTTTTGCAGAAAATCGACAATTTTTTTTGTATCTTCTTTTTCTTTTATGCCAAGAGTGGTCATATATCCTTGACTTTGGCCAAAATGGCGAAGGTCAATCATCAGAAGAGAAAAATCAGGCCAAAATTTAGAAGCTAGGGGTAAAAGGTCACCACTATCTGTTGGCCAACCATGGAGAAAAATTATTATTTTCCCATTCTTGTTGGGCGATTCTATTAAATAACCATTGATTAAAGTCTTGCCTGCTCCAGTAATTTTTATCTCTTCACTTGGTAATCCAAAATCTCGTGGTTTTAATCCGGAAGAAAGCTTAAAGGGGCGAAAAAGGGGTTTAAGTTTAAAAATTGTTAAACCGAAAATAATGGCTAGAAATATAGTTATTATTAGTATGATTATTAATATCATAAATATTGACGAGTTAATTTTGATTATTATAATATTAAATATAACTTTAGACAAAGGTCGAAAGTTTCTTAGTGGCGTAGGGCTAAATG
>DSBD01000050.1 GCA_011049365.1 Candidatus Vogelbacteria bacterium | reverse complement strand
TTTTATCAGTCTTCAACTCAATCAAAACTGGATGAACTATCCAAGTCTTATTATATTGCAATTCATTTTGATGAAAAATCACTCCAATAAAGATATTTTTTATCTTATTTTCTTTTAATCCTACTTCTTCAATTAATTCTTCTTTTATTTTTTCTATTAAAGATTTATTATCATCCAAAAAACCGGAAATACCATTCCAGTAATTCGGGTAAAAATTTAATTCTTGACTTCTTTTAACAACTAGAATTTTATCTTGATATTTTAAAACACAATTTATTACCGGCGCCCAATGAATATTAGTATAATCAATTTGTCCCGGTCGAGGTTTAAATTTAGATTTTTTGATATTTTTATCTTTCATCTTCTAAAAATTGCTTAATCTCCATTAATATTTTTTGAAATATTTTCTCATGACCTTGTGAATTAGGATGAAGACCGTCCTCAAGATCATCTTTATTGATTACTTTTTCAATATTAATATATTGCACTTCTCTTTCTTCACAAAAATCTCCTATCACTTTATTATATTTTTTTACATTATCATTATCATAATATTTTTTAATATTCCAAAGTGTCGGCATAGTTTTTGATTCATCCACCTCTATAAGTCCAACAAAGATAATATTGTTAGTCATCTTTTTTGCTGTATTAAAAAGATTGGATAAATTGGCTGAAAATCTACTTATTTTCACCCTGACATTATTTTTTTCTTCTATATATTGAGAATCATTTATCCCTATGGCAAATATAATCAAATTTGGATCCCGTCTTGTCGCTTCTACTTCAAATCTCTCTAATAAATCATCTGTATTATTTCCCGATATACCAAGATTATATATATCAATATCATCATATCTTTCCATACAATGCACTTTTAGGCGCTCAACCCAACCTCCTCTTTCATAATCATTTGCTCCCCAAGTAATACTGTCGCCCAAAATACAAATATTCATAATTCTATTATTCTTACACTCTTATTTCCCGCAACACTTTTTATACTTCTTACCCGAACCACAAGGACAAGGCAAATTGCGCCCGACCGGCTGACGATTATTAGCTAATTTCGGCTTTCCTTCTTCCGCCTCTATCGCTTTGGGCACAAATTGTAAATTAGGAATTGTCCTCAATATTTGATTAAAGATTGATAATTCCATTTCTTTAAAAAGATTTAGGCCTTCTTTTTTAAACTCTACTAATGGATCACGTTGTCCGTAAGCTCTTAAGCGAACACTGCTTTTCATATAATCAATCGCTTCTAAGTGTTCCAACCAATAAAGGTCAATAGTTTGAAGGACTAAACGTTTGAGGGCGGAAGTTAAAATATCAATTCCTAATTCTGTTTTTTTCTCTTGTATAAAATCTTCTATCTTTTTCTTCTCCTCCTCCGGCCAAGCTAAGGCCTTAAAACCTTTATCTAAGTATTGTTCAATAGATTCAAAGTCACCCAACAAAATATTTCGCCGTGAATTATAAATAGTTAATCGCTGATAATTAATAACATCATCATATTCTAATAAGTGTTTACGCGTATCAAAATGCATCCCTTCTATTTTAGCCTGAGCTGATTCTACAGCTCGAGAAATAAATTTATTTTGAATTGGCTCATCTTCGGCGATACCAAAACGACCCATCATCGCCTTTATCCTATCGGGGGCAAAAATCCTCATTAGAGAATCTTCTAAGGAAATATAAAACTGAGTACTACCGGGATCTCCTTGGCGACCGGAACGTCCTCTAAGCTGGTCATCTATTCTTCTGGCCTCATGCCTTTCGGTACCAATTACAAAAAGACCACCTAAAGATTTTACTTCTTCATATTCTTCTTTGGTCGGGTTAGGACCTCCTAATTTAATATCAACACCTCGCCCAGCCATATTAGTAGCTACAACAATACTGGCCTTTTTTCCAGCCGAAGCGATAATTGCTCCTTCTTTTTCATGATTTTTAGCATTTAAAACCTGATGAGGTAGACCACTTTTCTCTAAATATTTAGAAATTAATTCATTTTTATCAATTGAAGAAGTACCAATCAAAATCGGTTGCCCTTTTTTATTAATCTCAGTTATGGTTTTAACTAAAGCTTTTAATTTTCCGGTTTCCGTTTGAAAAATTAAATCTGGTAAATCTTTTCTCTGACTATCACGATTAGTTGGAACAGCCACGGTATCAAGGTTATAAACTTTCAAAAATTCTTCTTGTGAAGTCATAGCTGTTCCGGTCATACCTGATAGTTTGCGATAAAGACGGAAATAATTTTGATAAGTTATGGAAGCCATTGTCTTTGATTCCTCTTTTATCCTAACTCCCTCTTTAGCTTCAATGGCTTGATGAAGACCCTCTGACCAACGCCGACCCGGTTGAAGGCGTCCGGTAAATTCATCAACAATAACAATTTCTTCATCTTTGACTACATAATCGCGGTCAAGTTCAAATAGAGCTTTGGCTTTGACGGCCGTTTCTAAATGATGAACATATTTTATGCCTTTTTCGGTATAGATATTGTCAATGTTAAGCATCTTTTCAACTTTATTTATACCTTCATCAGTTAAGGAGATTGATTTAAATTTTTCATCAACTGTATAATCTTCTTCTGGTGATAGTTTTTTGGCAATACCGGCAAACATGGTGTAAAGATCACCAGCTTGCATATCGGGAGCTGAAATTATTAAAGGAGTTCGTGCTTCATCAATTAAAATGGAGTCAACTTCGTCTATAATAGCAAAATTAAATCGGCCATCAGCTAAAGTTCTTTGGACTAAGTTTTCTTTATTATATGAGAGATTGTCGCGCAAATAATCAAAACCGAACTCATTATTGGGACCATAAACAATATCAGCTTGATAGGCTTCTTGGCGACTAACCGGCCGAAGATATTCATAAAAGATTTTATAACTACCAAGAATATCCCTTTGTTCATCTAATTCTTTTTCAGTGTGCCTTTCATCATAAAGAAAAGCTGAATCATGATTTATAACCGCAACTTTTATATCAAGAAAATTATAAATCTGTCCCATCCAAGCAGCATCACGACGAGCCAAATAATCATTAACAGTGACAATATGAACTCCTTCTCCCTTCAAAGCATTTAGATAAGCTGGTAAGGTAGCCACCAAAGTTTTACCCTCACCAGTTCGCATTTCAGTTACAGTTCCTTGGTGAAGTAAAATACCACCCAATAATTGAACATCAAAGTGTCTTTCATTCAATACTCGACATGAAGCCTCTCGAACAAGAGCAAAAGCTTCCGGCAAAATTGAATCCAAACTTTCACCATCTGAAAGTCGCTTTTTAAACTCAGAAGTCTTTTGTTTTAATTCTTCATTAGATAATTTTTTAAAATCATCTTCTAAAGAATTTATCTTTAAAACTAAAGGTTTTAAAGAATTTATCCTTTTTTGATTATAATCAGTGAAAAAACTTAATAATTTCATATAAAGAGTATTCTAACATAAAATCAAAACCTCCCCAATTGGGGAGGTTTTTGGTATTTAAGAAAAAAATTATTATTTTTTCCTCCTAACGGTTTTCTTAGCTTTCTTGGCAACTTTCTTGACGGCCTTCTTGGCCTTCTTAGTTACCTTCTTGGCTTTCTTAGTTACCTTCTTGGCCTTCTTAGTTACCTTCTTGGCCTTCTTAGTTACCTTCTTAGCTTTCTTGGCAACTTTCTTGACGGCCTTCTTGGCTTTTCTTTTTGTAGGCATAATTTTAAAAAAATTTATTGAATAAGTTTGGTATTCATTATCGACCTTTTTTATTTTAAAAATACATGGAAAAAATTAATGAACACTCTCACCTACTTAATTATCAACTAAAAAGAAAATAAGCTCAACTTTTTTTTGAGAAAAATGTGGATAACTAAAAAAAATTACAAAGTTATTTTTTTAAAATTTTATTTCTCTAACATTTTAAAAAATAAATTTTAATTTAAGTTGAGATGGAAATGAAAAAATAAATGAAAAATATTTTTACAAAAAGTAAAAAAATACAAAAATTAATCTAAAACAAAAAGCCCCTCTTGATGGCCGACGAAAACAAAACTCCAAAACTAAATGTCTTAATG
>DSBD01000048.1 GCA_011049365.1 Candidatus Vogelbacteria bacterium | reverse complement strand
TTTGATCTTTATCATCTTCTATTAAAAATATTTTCTTGTTCTTCATGTTATTTAGCTAAGCTAATCTCAAAGATGGTTCCTCGGCCTACTTGAGAAGAAAAATCTATTTTTCCTTGGGGATGGCCGGTAACTATTTTTTGAGCTATGAATAGGCCGAGACCAGAGCCATCAGTGTACATATCGGTGGCTTTCTTACCTCGCGAGAATTTATGAAAAAGATTTTTTCTATCTTCTTCCGCTATGCCTACTCCAGTATCTTCTATTTTAATTATAGCCCTATCATCTCTGGTCAACAAGGAGATATCCACTTGGCCTTTTTGGGTGTAAATTATGGCATTATCAACTAAATTAAAGATGGCTTGTTCTAAATATTCCTCATTAACAGGTGTTATTAAAGGTTCAGTTGGACGGTGGAAATTAAGAGCCAGATTCTTTTCTTCAGCTTTTTCTTTCAAATCAGCTATTACTTTGTCTATGATTAGTCGCAAATCTTTGGGAGCAAGTTCTGATGGAGTGAAGATAAATTCGCCGGTATCCATTTCTGAAGCATTTAAAATATCACGAATTATTTGTTCCAATTTCTTGGCTTTAATATAGATATTATTAACAAAATGCTGTTGTCTTTCTAATGGTAATTTATCCATACTGCCTTCATGGAACATAGAGATGGTTCCCAAAATAACCGAGACTGGAGTTCTTAATTGATGAGAAGCGATATCCAAAAATTCTGACCGCATAGCTAAAAGTTTTTTCAAATGTTCCGCTTTAGCTTTCAATTCAGCCGTTTGTTCTTCCACTTTACTAGATAAAGTTTTATTGAAATCAGCTAATTTTAGATAGAGTCCAGCATTGGAAATAGCCGTACCGGCTTGATTGGTTAAGGTCTCCAAAAGAGCTAAATCTTCATTAGTGAAAGCATCACGATTTTCTTTCTCACCCAAAAGAGCTAAAGCCACCAAATTATCAGCACTGAAAAACGGTAAGACAGCTGATATCTTTTTATTAAGCAATCTCTTAGCCAATTCCACATCGCAAGAATAAATATCTTCAATAGTTAATATCTTTCGTCGACCGATTAATAAACTTTTAAGAGCTTTATCGACTGAAAAATTTTCTATTTCTTCATCAGAAAAACCAAAGAAACGAGAATTCTCTTGGCCATCAACATATGAAATTAAAGCCGCCTTTTTCAATTGAACCGCCTGACGAAAAGTACCCATAATCATATCAACAATATGTTCTAAATCATTGAAAAGATTCAATTCATAGGCTAAGCGAGTAATGGTTTCTTGATAATTATATAATCCGGCGAAAAAATAGCGATTAGCTAATTGCTGCAAATAACCGTAAAAGTAATAAAGTAGGAAGACAAAAGAAGGGGCTATAAATAAACCGAGCAAAAAAGTAGCCGGATGAAAAATGTCATCAAAAGTTTTTAGATAGAACCAAGCAATTGAATAGAAGGTGATATAAGAGAATAAAGCGGTGAAAAAATAAAGATAAACTCGTCGGGTCAAGACCCTGATGTCCATTAAGCGGTAGCGAAGAATAGCATAGGCCGCTGCTCCGACATATGCCGACACAAGTATATTGCCAATCGGTGGTATCGGTATTCCGTACCATAAAAAATAATTTGTAGCCCCACCTAAAAAACCTACCACCATACCAATTAAAATATATCTTATTTGTAGTTTCGCAACTCCCGAATAGTCTCGATAGGCTCTAAAAAGAACATAAGTAGCATAGACAACAAAAAAAGACCAAATTAGCAAAAAGGGATGAAATAAAATTCCAGGCTGAGGCCAAAGACCATATTGCGAAGTTTCTTTTATTCCTTTTATAAAAAGATCCGAAAAACTAAAAAATAGAAAGAATAGGAATACAATCCAACCTATAGTAAGTAAAAAAAACTTTTCCCTGAGTTTATTTAAAAATGAAAAGACAAAATACAAATAAGATATTGGTATAAAAATAGCTCCAGTCATAAACATCCTGGACCACCACAAAGCTAGATTAACATCGTTAGTTGATTGCCAGAAAAAATAGCCAAAACTCCACCAAGCTATAAAAAACGCAAATAAAAAAAAAGAGAGGTTTACCGTTTTTTTGGGATTCTTAGAAAAAACAAATAAACCTAAAGTAATACTAGTAATAAAATTAACTAAAGCAGAAAAAGCAAATAAATTCATAAATAAAGCCCGAAAACTATCTTTATCGTTTTAATAACAGTTTAATATTAACATATAAAACCATTACAAACTAGATTATTTCCGGGCAATTACAACAGCGTGGATCCCTAAAGGATCCAATTTTAAGTCACAACAAGGAGAGCCGAATACCTCATCCACTATTTCCCGCAATTCTTCGGGCTGTCGATACACCATCTGCCAATTAATTACCCAATACAAAAACCAGCGTTCTATATTGGAAATAATATTAGCGGTAATATACCAACCACCCTCAGGCAAGGAAGTGTGAATCAATTGAGTCAACTCTTTTGCCTTTTGGCTTGAGAGATAGTCCATCAAACCAACCATCTCTATAATCTGGGGCTGGAAATCTTGACTATATTTTTTGACCTGACTGACACTGGCCAAAACCAACTCCACATCAATTCCACGATTTCTAGCCATCTTTGCAGCATAATCCAATGCGGTTGAATCGCGATCAATCAACATCGCTCGCGCTGGAATTCCTAATTGCTTCAAGGTAACTAGAATTTCTATAACTGCCTGAGCTGAACCACAGGCCAAAGACATAATCCTGACTTCTTGGCCATCTCTTGCAACTTCTAGACTAGAATCCATTAGATATCCTTTAACCATCTCAAGTCGATTTCTGACTGCTTGGGCATTCATCATATTCACCCAAAAGTCATCAACTAAATTACCGGTTGAGGAATAACCATAAATTAAGTCTAAGGCTTTCCAAGAAGCTGCTCCTTCTTTTATTTCTCGACAAACTCTGCCAAGTCCGTCAAAAAATAAACTATTCATCCTCGGGGTACAACCATACATTACCAGACAGATACCTTTCTTAACCGCTACCCAAAGAACAATTAGAAAAGAAAGAGGTAGAATCAAGTAATAAGGCCAACGCCTTTTCTCCCATCTCTCTTTTTTCAGAACCTCCGTTCCAAAAAAAGATAATGCGTCATTTAGTGCCATCTCTTTATCCTCCTTTCTTTGTTTACATTACATCTTCTTTATACAAACCTGCCGCCCAGCTGAGGGCCAAGCAGCACAGCAAGGAATTCCGCCTTCATAGACGGAAGGAAATTTTGGCCAAGCATCAGCCTCAACACCGACGATGTGGAAGATGTCACAACCCCTGCCTTTTATCCTTTTCACTAAGTCATCACTCGGTGGCGGATAGACTTCGTTGATTATCACCCAGCCCGGGCAAAAACAATCAACATAATCAGCCAAAGCGTTGTTGCGGGTGATATTTAAAACCACCACCTTTTCATCTCCCGACCAGCCAGCCCATTCTGGCCATTTATCTCCCAGGTCAATCCCGACGACCATCTCGCCTTTCTTTTTCAGAATTTCAGTTACTCTTCGTCCGATAAATCCTTTATGACCAAGGATTATAACTACCGGGTGAAGGTCCTGAAGACGGACTTTGGCCGAATCCACCATGCCGGCGACAATCTCGGCTGCCATGTCAGCTTCCGGGGTTTCTTTGACAATACCCCGCGAATGCAAGACCCCCGGCAAGATACCGGCAAAGGTCTTTCGCTTAGCCCCGAGAAGTTGTCTGAGTTCCTCCATTCGCTCAGCCATCATCCGAAGATTATCCAGATTCTCCGGGTCTTCAAACTGGCCATTGGAAGAAGAGACGCCGAACATAACTCCCCATTTATCACCTTGTCTCAAAATTCCAGCAAAGCTCGGAAACCAACGATTTTTTCGAAGACGAAATGGATAAGCATACGCCAAGCCATACTCTTCATTCGCTGGATAGACAAGGAAAATAGATTCCAAAAAGCCGAATCTTCCGTTCAGTAACCCAATCAGCCAAAACAGCCAATCGTGATTGAACAAAAAATTGACCACCTCAACAAAGATCCTCCGCAGATGAATCTTTGTC
>DSBD01000056.1 GCA_011049365.1 Candidatus Vogelbacteria bacterium | reverse complement strand
TAAAATTATTTTATGTTAAAATTCTATTTATGAGTTATAGTTTTCAATCATTTAAAGAGGAGATTAAAAATACTGAAGAATGGCTAAAAAAGGAATTGCAGGGTATCAGGACTGGTCGTGCCACGCCAGCCATCTTAGATGGTATTATAGTGGAATCTTATGGTGGAGCTAAAAGTCCATTAAAAACTATTGCCTCTGTTTCCGTGGAAGATGCCAAAACCTTATTAGTTTCCTTATGGGATAGCTCATTAGTTAATAATGTTCAAAAAGCGATTGAAGTGGCTAATTTAGGATTATCAGTATTGCCGGCTGGAAGCAGTTTAAGAGTAATCTTCCCAGATTTAACGACAGAAAGGAGGACTACTTTAATTAAAATGGTAAATAATAAATTAGAAGAAGCAAAGGTGTCATTAAAAAAAGAAAGAGAAAAAATTTGGCAGGATATTCAAAATAAGAATCTTTCTGGGGAAATAAGTGATGATGAAAAATACCGCCTGAAGGAAGATCTTCAAAAAATGGTTGATGAAAGTAATAAAAGTTTAGAGGACAGAGTCGAACAGAAGGTGTCTGAAATAAAAATTTAAGATGTCTAGTATAATAATTTTTTTTGTAGTTTTAACAGTTCTAATTTTGGTCCATGAAATGGGTCATTTTTTATCAGCCAAATTTGTTGGTGCTAAAGTAGAAGAATTCGGTCTAGGTTTTCCCCCTCGATTATGGTCAGTAAAATTTGGTGATACTGTTTATTCTCTCAATTTAATTTTTTTTGGTGGTTTTGTTAAAATTTTAGGAGAAGATGAAAAAGAAGAAAATTCGGCTTTGATTACCAGTGATTCTTTGGCTTCTAAAACTCTGCGACAGCAAGCACTAGTTATTATCTCTGGTGTTTCTTTTAATTGGTTATTGGCTTGGCTTATATTTTTTATATCTTTTATGGCAGTCGGTTTGCCAACAGCTTCATCAATGTTAAAGAGTGGTTTAGATGGTAGAGGTCAAATAGTAATAGATGAAATAATACCTTATTCACCGGCTGAACAGGCTGGTTTATCAAGCGGTGATATAATAGTTGCTGTTGCCCAAGAAGAAGAAAAGTTAATAGGCGCTGACTTAAATATTGAGTCTTTTGTTAATTTTCTAGAAAAAGAAGAGGAAGTTTTATTTACCATTTCTTATCTTCGTGACGGGGAAGAAAAGGATATTTCTTTATCACCGATTAAAATAAGCGGTTATGATCGTCCTTTAATTGGTCTTATTTTTGAGTCTTCGGTTGAACGTTTGGGATTTTTTAATGCTTTAAAAGAATCCTTGATTTTAACATTTACCCTAACTGTCTCTATCTTGATTGCTATAATATCTTTAATCGCCGGCTTATTTGTTGGTGATTTATCAATAACCGAAGCAGTTTATGGACCGATTGGAATAGTTGGTGTAGTAGGTCAAGCTAGTCAGGTGGGATTTTTTAATCTTTTATTTTTGGTTGCTATTATTTCTATAAATTTAGCTATTATTAATCTACTTCCTTTTCCAGCTTTGGATGGGGGCAGGTTACTTTTTATAGCCGTAGAAGGGCTTTCTGGAAGGGCTTTACCTAGAAAAATAGTTAATACCATCAATTGGGCTGGTTTAATTTTACTTTTGATTATAATGATTCTGGTGACTTATGGTGATATTTGGCGGATATTTGGTAGTTAAATAATGACAGTAAATCTTTGACCTGGGACGATTTTTAGACTATTATACTCTAATGCGACAGAGTTTATTATTCTCAAAATCTCGTCATAATTTCCCTCGTGATGAAGTGGCTAATAATGCCAAAATGCTGATAAGGGCTGGTTTTGTCAATAAAGAATTAGCTGGTATTTATTCTTATTTACCCTTGGGTTTATTGGTTTTGAATAGAATTTCTGACTTGGTTAGAAGAGAGATGAATAATTTGGGAGCTCAAGAAATTTTAATGCCAACTATTCAAAATCCTCAAATTTGGAAAGAAACTGGGCGATGGGACAATTTGGATGTTTGGTTTAAAAGTAAAATAAATGCTGGCGGTGATATAGGTTTAGGTTGGACTCATGAAGAGAATGTTATTAATATAATGAAAAATAACATTTCTTCTTATCGTGATTTACCGGTAGCTATTTTCCAAATCCAAAATAAATTTAGAAATGAAGAAAGAGCCAAATCAGGATTAATGCGAGGGAGAGAATTTTTGATGAAAGATTTATATTCTTTTCATCTTAATGAAGAAGATTTAGACGATTATTATGAAAAAGTGGCTCATAGTTATAGATTAATTTTTGATAAATTAGGTTTGGGTGATATTACTTATCAAACAGTTGCCTCTGGGGGTCTTTTTGCCAAATGGAGTCATGAGTTTCAAACTCTTTGTCCTTCAGGAGAAGACCAAATTTATATATCAGAGAAAAGACGTTTGGCTATAAATAGTGAAGTTTATAATCAAAATACTCTAACTGAGTTTGGTTTAAAGGCGGAAGAATTATTAAGTCGTTCGTCCTGTGAAGTAGGCAACATATTTAAATTGAAGACCAGATTTTCTGAACCTCTTGGTCTTTATTATTCAGACCAGGGGGGTGAAAATAAAGTTGTCCAAATGGGTTGTTTTGGTATTGGCATTAGTCGTCTGTTGGGAGTGATAGCCGAAGTTTTTTCTGACGAAAAGGGTCTTTCTTGGCCTGAAGTAGTGGCACCATTTTTGGTCCATCTATTAATTTTGGGAGAAGATAAAGAAATGACTTTTTTGGCAGAAGGTTTTTATCAAAAAGCGCAAAAAGCTGGTATAAGTGTTCTTTTAGACGACCGAAAAGAGTCGGCCGGACAGAAGCTTTCCACTGCTGATCTTTTAGGTATGCCTTATCGGGCAATTGTAAGTAAAAATACAGCTGGCCGAATATCTTTAAAGAGTAGAAAATCTGATAAAGAAGAAATTTTTTCAGTTGATAGTCTAATAAATTATCTTTCAGATATTAAATCTAAATTATGTTAGAAAATTTTAAAAATTATTTTTCCTATGATATTGGAGTTGATTTAGGCACTTCCAGTACTTTAATTTATTCCAAAGGTAAGGGAATAGTCTTAACTGAACCATCTGTCGTAGCTCTTAATCAAAAAACCGGTCGAGTTGTAGCAGTTGGTATGGAAGCAGACAGAATGATAGGTCGCACTCCCGAACACATTAGTGCCGTTTGTCCATTGGTTAATGGAGTTATATCAAATTTTGAAGCAGCCGAAGAAATGCTAGCTTATTTTTTGAGAAAAATTTCTTCTAATGTGTCAACAGCTTCTAGATTAACTCGTCCCGGGGTAATTGCTTCAGTGCCTTCGGGTATTACTAATGTTGAACGTCGGGCGGTTCGTGATGTTTTACTTAATGCCGGAGCTGGAAAAGTATATGTGATAGAAGAGCCAATGGCTGCAGCTTTAGGTGTAAAATTACCAGCTTATGACCCGGTTGGTAATATGATTATAGATGTTGGCGGGGGAATAACTGATGTGGCTGTTATTTCTTTGGGGGGTATAGTCAAAACCAAAAACATAAATATTGCCGGTAATAAATTAAATCAGGACATTATTACTTATGTTAGGGATGAATTTAAAATAATGCTGGGTGAAAAGACAGCTGAAGAGGTAAAAAGAGTTGTTGGCTCGGTAATAAAAAGAAAAGAAAATCGTGAAGTTCTAGTTCGAGGTAGGGATTTAATCACCGGCTTGCCTAGGGAAGCAATGATTACTGATAGCGATATTCGTGAAGCTATTATTTTCGATATAAATAATTTAATTGAATCTGTTAAAGAGGTTCTTGAACTAACTCCGCCGGAAATAGTGGCAGATATTATGCGTCGAGGAATAGTTTTATTAGGCGCCGGCTCTAAAATAGACGGCTTTAATGTCTTACTGGAAAAAGAGTTGAAAATCCCTATTTATTTAGCAGATGATCCGGAAACAGTTGTTGTTAGGGGGGCTGGAATAGTATCAGAAAACTTAAATCGTTATCAAGATATAATATTTAATAACGAAGATGAAATACCTCCGAGGTAGACAAATATTTGCTGGTCAACAAAGGAATAGTTATCGTCGCTCATATAATCGTTTTTGGGTTTGGTTAATTGTTTTAGTAATAATTTTTTTATTAATTATCAGTCTTCTGCCCGGGGTTTGGCTTAATGTCTTTTTTATCTTAGCTCGATCAGG
>DSBD01000002.1 GCA_011049365.1 Candidatus Vogelbacteria bacterium | reverse complement strand
GGTTAGAAATCAGAGAAGTAAAAAAATTAAAATTATTACCTGGCTTTGAACAAGTTTTAAAAAGACTACCTTTGGAAAATAAGAATGAATATCTCCATGAAATGGCTATTACCGCCATCATTAAAAAAGATAACAAATATTTAATTACTAGACGTTCGCCGACTAAAAAACGTTTTCCGGGAAAATGGACAGTGCCCGGAGGTAAAATGGAAACTGATGATTATTTAAAATTACCCAAAGACACTGAATTTTATTGGTATAATGTTTTAGAAAATACTTTAAGGCGGGAAGTTAAAGAAGAAGTCGGTATAGATATTACTAATATCCAATATTTAACCAGTTTAGCCACTATTCATAAAGATGGTCGACCATCTTTAGTCATTTCTTGTTTAGCCGATTATGTGAATGGAGAAATTAAATTAAAAATTGATGAGAATGATAAATTTGCTTGGATTAGCTTGAAAGAAGCTCAAAAATACGATCTCTTAGATGGTATTTATGATGAATTAATAATGGCTGATAAAAGAAAAAATGAAAAAAAGAAGATTGGTGTCGCCATTAAATTTTTTAAAGACTAAAACTTATAACAAAAAATCTTTTTTATGTTAAAATATCTTTTATATGAAAGATAAATGGTATTTATTATCAACTGACGAAGCGCTTAATAAATTAAAAACTACTTCTAAAGGTTTAGCTCGGGCTGAAGTTGAAGAGAGGTTAGGTCAATATGGTTTAAATGAATTACCGGAAGCTAAACCCGATTCTTTTCTAAGAATATTCTTTCGCCAGTTCCAAAGTTCGCTTATCTATATCTTATTATTAGCTGCCTTGGTAGTTGCTCTATTAGGAGAATTAATTGATGCCGGGATAATTACTGCCGTTCTTTTACTCAATGCTATTATTGGTTCTATTCAAGAAGGTAAAGCGCAAAATACCCTTTTTGCTTTAAAAAGATTTTCAGAGACTGAAGCCCTAGTCTTACGCGATGGGCAAGAAATTTTAATTAATGATAAAAAAATAGTTCCTGGAGATATTATTATCTTGAGAGATGGTGACAGAGCACCAGCCGATGCTCGCCTTATCTGGACAACTAATCTAAGAGTTGAAGAAGCCACTTTGACGGGAGAATCAGAACCAATTACCAAAACTTCGGAAGTTTTAGAAACTGATAAAGATAATTTATCACCATCAGATCAACTGAATATGGTTTTCAAGGGTTCTTATATTGTTGGTGGTACAGCTAAGGCAGTTGTTTGTTCTACCGGACTAAATACTATTGTTGGTGGTATTTCTCAAAAACTCTCTGACATTACTGCCGAATTACCACTTAAGGCCAATATTCGTTTTCTATCTCATATAATAATATTCTTAACAGTGGTAATAAATATTTTTCTATTCTTAGTTGGTTGGTGGCAGGGCAATACTATGGCCGAAATGTTTTTCATTGTGGTGGCGGTATCGGTTTCAGTTATTCCTGAAGGATTGCCAGTGGTTATTACTTTAGTCTTAGCGACCGGTGTTTGGCGAATGGGTAAAAGAAATGCTTTAGTCAAAAAACTTCAAGCGGTAGAAGCTCTTGGTCAGGCCAAAATCATAGCTGTTGATAAGACTGGTACCATTACTAAAAATGAATTGATGGTTAGTGAATTGTGGTTGGCCGGAGAAAAATTTCTTGTTACCGGTGATGGTTATGATTTAAAAGGAGAATTAAGACATAATGATAAAGTTTTAGAAAATTTTGAAGATAATCTTTTGTCTTTAGTTGGTAAAATTTCTGCCCTCAGTCCTTCAGCTCGAGTTTCTTTTGATGAAGAAAAAAATAGTTGGCGAGCTTTAGGTGATCCAACTGAAGCCGCTCTTTTTGTTCTGGCTAATAAATTGGGTTTTAAGAAAGATGATTTAGAAGGCAAATATCCTTTAATATCTGAAATCCCTTTTGATTCTAAAATTAAATACAAAGCTACGGTTCATAAAATTGATGATAAAAATTTTATGAGTGTTATTGGCGCCCCGGAAATACTTTTGGCCCGAGCTAAATATTTTAAGAAAGAAAATGAAACTATAGAATTAACTGAGCAAAATAGGAGTCATTTTTCAAGAGTGATTGCTGATATGTCAGCTAGGGGTTTGAGGGTTTTAGCCATTGGTGTTAATGAAAATTCACCCCAGGGTGAAATTACTGATGATGATCTACCAACCTTAACTTTAGTGGGCCTTTGTGGTATGAGTGATGTTTTACGTTTGGAAGCCTTAGAGGCCGTTAAAAGAACCAAAGAAGCAGGGATGAAAGTGGTAATGATTACTGGTGACCATGCTATTACTGCTAAAGCTATTGCTCGCCAAGTCGGTATTTATTCAGATGGCGATGAAGTGATTACTGGCGACGATTTGGCTCATTTAAATGATGAAGCTTTGGATAAAAAAATTGCCAAGACAACTGTTTTTGCTCGGGTTACGCCAGAGCATAAATTAAGAATTATTGAAGCCTATAAAAGAAGAAAAGAAATTATTGCCATGACCGGTGATGGAGTTAATGATGCCCTGTCTTTAGTCGCTGCTGATTTAGGAGTAGCGATGGGTAAAATCGGCACTGAAGTAGCCAAAGAAGCAGCTGATATAGTTTTATTAGATGATAATTTTAGTAGTATTGTTTCAGCTGTGGAAGAGGGGAGAAGTATCTATCAAACCATTCGTAAAGTAGTTCTTTATCTTTTTTCTACCAGTATTGGGGAGGTGTTAACTATTTGTGGAGCTATACTTTTAGGTTGGCCCTTACCACTTTTAGCCAGCCAAATAATTTGGCTTAATTTTGTCACTGATGGTTTTTTGGTAGCCGCTTTAGCTTTTGAACCCAAAGAAAAAAATCTCCTAGGAAAAGATTTTCGTCAACCGCCTAAATGGTTAGTTGATAAAAAAATGGGCTTTAGAATATTTTTGATGTCAACGACTATGATGGTTGGCACTTTGATTTTTTTTGGTAGTGTTTTACCTGCGGGAGCTAGTGCCATTACTGATGAACAGTTTGATTTAACTTATGCTTGGACAATATCTTTGACCGTTCTGGCCGTTTATCAGTGGTTTAATGTTTGGAATTGTCGTTCTGATAAAGAATCGGTTTTTTCTATGCGTTTTTGGGATAATAAATATTTGATTTTAGCGACAATTGTAGTGGTTTTCTTGCATCTTTCCATAATCTATATTCCGCTTGGTCAGACGATTATGCGAACCTCGGCTTTGTCTTTTTCGGATTGGTTTTTTGTCATTGTAATCGCTTCTTCTATTATAGCTGTGGAAGAAATCAGAAAGATTGTATCAAGACTTAAAATATCTTAAGTTATCCCCAATAATTGTTATTCCCACCTTATTTTATGCTATAATAATAACCAAGATAGGAGAGATGTTTTTTCTGGATTATCCTGAGTATTTTAAAATACATAAATGTTTTTAAATAGAAAAATAATATTACTAATATGCTCACTGGCGGTTATTGGGCTGTTTTTTCCAGTCGGTTTTTTAAACGCTTCTAATACTATCAACTATCAAGGTCGACTCCTTGAACAAGCAACCGGTTATCCAGTAGCTGATAGTTCTTATAGTCTACAATTTACTTTTTATGACCAGGCAACTGGAGGAAATAATCTTTGGACCGAAACTCGTTCGGTTAGTACTTACAACGGACTTTTTTCGGTAATGCTCGGAGCTTCTACTACGCTAGATGGTGTTGATTTTAGTCAGGATATTTGGCTAGGAGTAAAAGTAGGTGCTGATAGCGAGATGACACCAAGAAGAATATTAGGCACTGTTCCTAAAGCTTTTGAAGCCGAACATTTAGGTGGTCTTACAGCTGATGATTTTTTGAAACTAGGAACAACAACTGCTTCCACTACTGAGTCACTTATAAGTATCTATCAAGAGGGAGTGGGAGATATTCTGCGCCTTTATGGCACTTCTTCAGAACCCTTAGTTACCGTCAACGCTGAAGGTCGGATGAGTATCGGCACCACCACAGCTCAAGAGATGCTGAATATAGAAGGTAATATTTTAGTTCACGGTGACGCTAGACTTATCGGACCATTAATTGTCGGTGATGGGACAAGTGATGATCAAGCTTTAATTACGGTTAATGTTGATCCGGTTAAATATTCGGCTGGTTTACCAAATTGGTTCTGGTCAGAGAATTTCGCTGGGTCAGGTGTTGGTGGTTTTGCTTTT
>DSBD01000028.1 GCA_011049365.1 Candidatus Vogelbacteria bacterium | reverse complement strand
TCCCATGGCATATACTTGAGCCGAACGAATATATAAACTAACCTCGCCAGCAATTAAATCAATATTGACTCTATTTCTAAATTGAGGAATATTTATTAATATCGCTCCGGTGACTATGAAAAAAATCGCCACAGCAACTAGCATTTCTATAAGAGTAAATCCTCTTTTTTTGAATTTAAGTAAAATCATAAAAATTATTCATCCTACATTCTATATTTCTTGTCCGGAGGTGTCAGAATAAAAGACAATATTTCCCTGTGAAATCTGTTCATTACCATCGTGATCTTCAGCAGTTATTTTTATGCCCATTGCATAATTTGCTGATATAAATCTATTGCCGGTTATTACAAAATAGTAATTACCAGGATGAGACTTAACATATTCAAGATTAACTTCTTCTAAATCACCATCTGTTTTATACCATTGAACATTCCAATTTATTCCAGACGGTAAGCCTGTAAATTCAACTGTTAAACAACTTAATATCTTTTTTATCTCTATATTATATCTCCTAATAGAAGAAGTCCAAGTAATAAAGTTACCATTATTTACGGAGCAATTTGCTCGAGGGGTGGAACATTTTATAAATCTATTACTAGATTTGATTTCTTCAAATTCGAAGAGTTGATCAGGTGGTGTTGGTTCACTACCAAAAGTAGCCGTCACGGTTTTACTAGTGTTCATTTTTATATTACAGGTGTTATCCGAAGAATTATCACAATCCTGCCATGCGCTAAAGCTCCAACCCTCATCAGGAGAAGCGGTAAGGTTAATTTCAGCATTTTTATTAACCTCTTCCACACAATTACTACTACAATTTATACCATTACCCGTCACACTACCATTGCCTATTATATTTATAGTTAAAGTTATTTTAGGTTCAATCGACCCATCATCTCCAACTTGACAATTACCCGGTGTAGCATTGGAACCATTACCTGTAACTTGTAAATTAAAAGCTTGTCCAGCGGCGCTTGAATTAAATGTTAAAGTTAATTTATTTCCATCTAAAGAAGCAGTGGCATATGTAATTCCATTTATAACAACATTACCATCAGAAATTAAAGTCCAAGTAGTACCACCATTATCTGTTTTCTTTATTTCCCAAGTATAAGGTGACTCTCCGCCTCCACTCGCGATAAATGTGGCTGGTGCACCAACCCTAACCTCATCTGGCGAAACACAAGTGGTAGATTGAGGAGGTATAGGATCAGTTGAGAAAGTGGCACTTGCTACTTTATTAGTATCCATAGTTAAACTACAATTCTTCCCAACACCAGTACCAGAACAAGCATTTTCCCAAGATAGATGTCCTTCTGTAGGTGAAGGCTCTAAAATTACTTCCAAACCTTCAGGTAAACCATAATTACAAGTAGCACTTTCACAAGTATGTAACAATTCATCATCTATATTCTTTACTCTCACTGAACCATTGCCTGTAATATTTATAGTCAAAACCCTAGGAGTAAAATCAAAAACAGTAATTGAACAATAATCTTGTGATTCTTCTGCCGGATCATTACCAAAACCGGCCGCTACATACATCCTATACATCACTCCAGAAGAATATCTATCTCTATGAGCTTCGCTGTAATTATAAACTTGGGAAAACGGATTAGAAATTGATAACCAACCTGGATCACCAAGTTGAGGAAGAATTAAATCCATATTCTGCTTCCAATAATTGAGATTTTGATTTTCTATATTGGTATCTATTTCAAAGTCAATGTTTTTATTAACTCCGATAAAACATGTCCTATCATCAATACAAACTCCATCACCACTAGCCACAGAAGCCTTACAAGCCACCTGCAGGCCCTCACCAACATTTACATTACAAGAAGCATCAGTTGCTGTATAACTGGGATGATAAATAACAAAACGATTGATATAATCACCTTCTTGACTATAACTTCTTGTAATATCTGTTGTTTGACTTTCTAACAAGCTCCAGTTCTCATTATACCACCTGAAAGTGAAGTTATTCTCGAGATTTTCTCTCTGGGTCGGAGTCAAAACATCAACAAACTCCCAACTACCTTCATAAACTCCATCTTGATCTACTTCAAGTGTAACTGGTCCATCACATAAAGCTCTATAAGGATTCCACTCTCCGGAGACTTCCACATTACCACAACTTGCCATACCGGAAGCACCACTACCATCTTGCACTATTAACCGAACTTGATAATTACCGTTTTGAGTAAAGGTAATATCCATTTCCGAATTATCTGAATCTTCTATTGGCAAAAATGAAGTATTGTTTCTATTAGCAAACCATTCATAAGTATAACTACCATCACCACCAGAAACGTTTGAAGAACCAGTGGAAACCTCTCCAGCATTTACACTTGTAGGACTCATAGAACAAGATACTACTAATGGCGGCTCCTCTACGCCACAAATAACAAGTGGGCCGATATAATCATCAGTACAAGGCTCGTTTTCTACATCTATCTCCGGAGCCAAATCTATCCAACCGACAAATTCATCACTACCCCAAGCATAACCTGCTATTTCACGATAACTATAACCACTAGGAACAGAAGTTTGTGTAGAACCTAGAATAACATTTTCCATCCTTATCCAACCATCCCAACCACCACGTTGTAAATTATCTTTCAATGGGCCAGAACAACCAGATTCAAAAACTGAACAAAATCTAGCCCAACCGGTGATAGTATCACCTTCTATTTTAGCGCTATGTGGTGGTCCTTCTGGATAAGTCCCAGTTGGATCAAAATCAAGCCAACCTAAATGAGCATTCCAAGCATAACCAGATAAATTACCATCCTGTCCGACTACTACATTAGCCCCCTCTCCATGAAGTTTGGTCCAACCAATATTAGAAGACCAAGCCCAGCCATAAAGTTGTTGCTCACCACTTTGAGCTAAGACGCCGGTAGCTAAATTAAAAACTAGAAAAACAAAAAAAGGCAAAAGAGCCAATAATAAAAGCCAATCTTTTCTACCTTTAAATATTCGGTTGAGTAAAGACATAATATATTCTAAATTATACGCCCATTGGAAATATATTCAAAGAATCTTATCCACAAGTCAATTTATCTAAAAGAAAATTAACCAAGAAAGCCAGTTGGCCGGCAAAAGCCAAGACAAAAGAGCGCCGGCTATCAAAAAAGGAGCGAAGGGTAATTCACTTTTTAGAGAAAATTTTCTAAACCAAAGATATTGAAAACGACCAAGAATTATCAAGATCAAACCAATAATGGCGCCAATCCAGAAAGATAATAGAAAAGCCACTATTCCCCGACTAAGTCCCAGAAAGACTCCTAAAGCATAGGCCAATTTAGCATCACCTAGACCTAACCAGCGTCCATAAGATATGAACCATAGACCAGCTAGAGGTAAGGCCAAGGTTGGACCGGCCAACAGAAGTCCATGAAGGGCAAAAATCATTTGATTAGCAAAACCACTCCTTTCTAAAGATAGCCAAGCGCCCAGAAGACCGAGAAAAATAGCCAGAACAACTAAAAAATCAGGAATAATCTTATGACGATAATCATAGACAGCGATAACTATAAGGATGGCTATAAAAGCCCAAGCTGAAAAAAGAGCCGCCCAGAAAGATGGACGGGTAACCATTGAAATATCAACTCCGGAAGATATTTTCAAGAAGGAAAGAGCGAACAAAAGAGCAGTCAGAAATTCAACAATCGGATATTGCCAAGAAATTTTTGATAAACAATTGCGACATTTACCTTTTTGAATTAAAAAGCTTAAAAGGGGAAAAAGTTCTTTAAATGATAATTCTCGTCCGCAAGTAAAACAGCGTGACCGGCCCCACAGAGTCTCACCGGTATTATAACGGCAAATCACCACATTCAAAAAACTGCCGATAACTAAACCGAGGAGAAAAGAAAAACCAGTTAAAACTACGACTAAAGACATTGGTTTTATTATATCTTAATTATTAAGATGAGGCTATAAAGAAATGAGATATTTTATACTAAAATTAATACACCTTATCATGGGAGCCTATATCAATGAAACAAAGTTCATCTTCCTCTAAAATAAAAATGATTCTATACTCATAAGTTATTCTAGATGAATGATATCTTTTTAATTGACCAGATAATTTATGAGTTTTAAGATTAGAAGCAAATGGATTACTGGTAATATGATTCATCGTCTCTCGTACTTTTTCCTTTAAATCAGGACGAAACTTAAGAAAAACTTTTAAACGTTTTTCAAAACGAGGAGTAGTAAAAATTTTCATATTTTATTTTCAAGAAATATTCAATTTTTTGAAAAGTTGTCCAACTGATGAATATTGCTTTTTTCTACCTAATTTGTATTCCAAAACACTAAGTAAAACCTGAAGCTCATCACTTTTTTTCATCGCCTGACGAGCGTATTTAACACTCTCGTCAGCCATTTTTTCTATTTTTTTCACTTCATTAG
>DSBD01000060.1 GCA_011049365.1 Candidatus Vogelbacteria bacterium | reverse complement strand
CTATTAAATCATCAAGATCTCCTCCTAAAATACCTTCTAAATTACTCCAAGATTTCTTTATTCGATGATCGGTAATTCTATTTTGAGGTATATTATAAGTTCTAATTTTTTCAGAACGATCTGCAGTACCAATCTGCTCTCGACGAGCATCAGCTTCTTCCTTGCTTGATTTACTGGAACTCATGTTCTCTAATTTACTTTTCAATATTTCCATCGCTTTTTCTTTATTTCGACCTTGACTCCTTTCGCTAGTACAACGAACAGCTAAACCAGTCGGCTTATGTATTAATCTAACCGCCGTTTCAACCTTATTAACATTTTGACCCCCAGCTCCTCCAGAACGAGAAAATTCTATTTCAATATCAGCTGGATTAATTTCCAGTTTAGAATTTTTCCTTATCGGCAAGACAGCCACCGAAACAGTTGAGGTATGTATTCGCCCTTGTTTTTCCGTCGCTGGCACTCTTTGTACCCTATGAACCCCACCCTCATTTATCATTTTCTTACAAACATCTTGGCCCTCAATTTCGAAAATCGCTTCCTTATACCCCCCTAATTCACTAATAGATGAGTCAATTAAAGAAAATTTCCAACCTAATTTTTCAGCATATCTAGAATACATTTCTGCCAATTCAGCCGCAAACAAAGAAGCCTCCACTCCTCCAGCCCCAGCCCTTATTTCTAGAACTACTCTCCTACAATCTTCTTCCTGAATGTCTTTTTCTTTAGTAATTTCTTCCATTCTTTTCCAGAGAATATTTTTTTGCTTTCCTATTTCTTCTAATTCTTCTTCAACCAGAACAATTATATCCTGGTCGCCTTTTTTCATGTCCTCTAAATCAGATTCCCTTTCTAAAAGACGCTCATATTCCTGAGCTAAAAAAGTTGTCCGCCGGTCATCTAAAAATATTTTTAAATTTTCTTCCATAACCAAAAACCTTCAAATTATGAAGGTTATAATAAGTTAAGCTTTTTTAGTAGTTGTTTTTTTAGTAACTGCTTTTTTAGTGACTGCTTTCTTTTGGCGAGAACGAAATTTTTCTACTCGACCGGCCGTATCCATAACCTTGTCTTGACCGGTATAAAAAGGATGACAAGCCGAACAAACCTCAATTAAAATTTCCTTTTTAGTTGAACCAATCACAAAAGAATTACCACAAGCACATTTAACTTGACATTTATCAAAATATTCTGGATGTATATCTTTTTTCATATAGCAGAGGTAATATAACAGATATTTAATTTCTTTGCAATATATCTATTTGTTGCTGTATTTGGCCAGCTATTCTCATAACTGAATCACCATAAAAGGCATTGTGAGGATTATTCCAATTGCCACCAGCATAATATCTCAAAGCCGCCGTTCTTTCATTAGTATAACCCCCAGCTGCAGCCCCTAAATCACGTAACAATAATCCTGAAGCTGTAAAGGCATCCAAAGGATTCCAAGGATCAGGAGGTATATTACCGGTCAAAGCTGATATCCTAGCCTTATATGGTTCCCAGGTTGAAGGTATAAATTGTGACGGACCCATCGCTCCTCCCCAACCAACACTCAAAGGACAAGAAAGTGGAGTACCTTCTAATGGTCGGCCTAATTCAGTCATTATTCTCTGATAAGGAGGAATATCACGAGTTGGATGCATAATATTTTTCCAACTTTTTTCTGGAGGATCTTGAGGCCTATTACAAGTCCCAACATTATGACCAAGATTTGATTCTTGAGTAATAATAGCTAAAAGAAAGGCCGGCCTAACTCCAGTATTTCTATGAACCAGATTAGCGAGGTCTAGGGCTTCACCAAAAGATATTCCTGGAACATCTCTTAAACGGAACAAGGCACTCCTAATTGCCTCTCTTTCTCTTTCTCTTTCAGCTAATATTCGACGATAAGCATCCTCTTCTTGACGACTTATTCTTAATAGATCTTGTAACTCAGCTTCTTTCCTTTCTACAGTCGCCTTTTCATCGGCAATTGCTCGCCTGGCATCTTCTTCGGCATTTTTTCTACCTTCTAAGACTATTTTCTCTCGACCGGCTTCATTTTGAGTTGAACGAATACTAGCTAAGGTACCATGCATTGA
Source organism: Candidatus Vogelbacteria bacterium (assembly GCA_011049365.1). Lineage (GTDB taxonomy): Bacteria > Patescibacteriota > Minisyncoccia > Phycocordibacterales > XYD1-FULL-46-19 > DSBD01. The sequence goes on along the minus strand of DSBD01000060.1, from coordinate 2,392 downwards.
TTGCTGGATAAAATAAAAAGAGTCAAGGTCGGCAAATAAATCAGAAATATTATCATTGCCTAAAGTAACATCAATCAAATCAACATCATCAAGGTCTCTAACATTTCTTAACAACTCAGCCAAAGAAGCTTTTTCTTCTTCTATTTTTTCTGACAAATCTCCTATTAACTGGACTCGTTCATTAATATCCCCACTTAATCTGGCAATTTCCAATTCTTTAGCTTGAATATTTAATTGAGCTTGTCTAATCTGATATTTTAAAACATCTATATCACGAGAAATAGAAGCTGATTCACCCAATTTTTGACTTAAAAGGGCAGCATTTTTACTAATTTCTGCTTCAACTTTAGCCAATTCACTTCTTAAACGAGCTTCTTTTTGATCAACCGTCTCAGCTAAAGAAAAATTATGACCCAAAATAAACACGCCCAACAACAAAACCAGAAAAAGATACTTTATCGTATTCATTGATTAGATTATAGCAAAAAAGAAACCAATAAAATAATGTTTAAATATAATTCTTCAGACATTGTTAATCTGTTTCCTCTCCCCCTTTTTCTCCTTCCTCCTCTTTCTTACCCTTCTTTTCAACCTCTATGGCTGAGAAATCAACATCTTCACTTGGTTCTTCGGGTTCTTCTTCCCTTTCGGCACTGATCATGGCCACTACTTCTGCTCCTTCGTCTAACACTTCTACTCCATTAGGTAAATTAAGGTCAGCTATTGTTATCTGGCTATCTAATTTTACCAAACTACCGATATTAACTTTTATTTCATGAGGCAAATCTTTAGGTAAAGCAGATATATTAATTTCGTGAAGAACCTTAACCAAAGTTCCTCCCAATTCCTTGATTGCCGGAGAAGAACCTTCAAAAACTAAAGGAACAGCCACCTCAACCTTTTTACCTTTCTCAACAGCATAAAAATCAGCATGTAAGGCTTGACCAGTTATTGGATGATGAGCAATATCATAACATAAGACTTCTTTATTTCCCTCAGCTGTTTTCAGGGTAATAATTGTTGATTCACCGGCCTGTTTCCAAATCTTTTCAAAATCTCTAAGATTAACAAAAAAATGCCCAGTTTTCTTTTCACGAGGGCCATAAACAATCACAGGCATTAATCCTTCTTTTCTTTTATTTTTTAATCTCTTTCCAAAAATATCTCTTTTTTGAGCTTCTAAAACCAACATAAAAGTACTTCAAAATTTAATAAGTATTAGTGAATATTAGCATATAAGAAAGTGATGGGCAAGTTTTTCAGACTACCATTCCCATTTCTCTCCGGACGAAAAAAGTTCTATTCTATCAACTATTTGTTCAGCCATAGCTAACATTGCCTCTTTCTGCAGTTTATAGGGGGCAATTTCTGAAGGGTTATTGTTTAAAGCTTTTTCTAATTCTTGGCGATAAATAACTCTGATTTCAGTATTGATATGAATTATCCTAATCCCCGCCTTAATAGCTTCCGTGAAATCTTCATCAGTTATACCGGAACCACCATGAAGAACAAGGGGGACTTTGGTCTTTTCAGCTATCTTCTTTATTCTCTCTATATCCAATCTAGGATTAGGAACATTTTTCAATCGTCCGTGAATATTTCCAATCGCTGGAGCAAAAAGATCTATTTCTGATTCTTGGACAAATCTTAAGGCCTCATCCGGATCAGTAAAAGAATCTTCTGAAATAGAGACATCTTCCGGCAACTCATCTAGTTCTTTAGAAGAACCACCGATATAGCCAATCTCACCTTCTATTAAAATTTCCGGATTTATTTTTTTAGCTTCCTGACTGGCTTTTTTAGTATAAGCAATATTATCTTCCAAAGAAGATTGACTGGAATCTGCTGTGATTGAATGAAAACCGGCTTTGGTTGCCTCAATAACCTTCTCAATACTATGAACATGGTCAGCATTTAAAAAAATTGGGTGATTATATCTCTTTTGAAAAATCCTAGCTAGAGCTACTACCTCCTCAGCCTCAAAATGACTCATTTCTCCTTCTGATAGCCCTATAATGACCGGAGCTTTATGAGAAAGAGCCGCCATGCCAACTGCCCGAAATCCTTCTAAATTAGAAATATTAAAATGACCGATGGCCATTTTCTTCTCTTTGGCTTGTTTTAGGAAATCAATTAATTTAAATTCTGCCATTTACTGATTATAACATAATATATGCCCTCGGGACAAAGTCCCGAGGTAATAATACGAACTCGCTTCGCTCGTCCTTACGCCCGGCCGAGCCGCGCGGTATTATACCTATATTAGCTCCTCGGTTCGGAAATGAAAATGTAAAAACATTTTCATTTCGCTCGCTCTACGTCGCTAATATATGCCCTCGGGGTAAAGTCCCGAGGTAATAATACGAACTCGCTTCGCTTGTCCTTACGCCCG
>DSBD01000044.1 GCA_011049365.1 Candidatus Vogelbacteria bacterium | reverse complement strand
TCAAGATAGTTTTATCTTCATCTTTCAATAACTCACTATGATAAAGCTCTTCGCAAATATGAGGAGTATAGATTGAAGCCATTTTCAAAATATTTAATAGAGTTTTAACTAAAGCCAATTGAGTTGACTTTTTTTCATTATCATTAATCTTATCTGAAAATAATCTGGCTTTAGCTAATTCTAAATAATTATCACAAAAATCAGACCAAAAAAATTCTTCAAAAACTATTCGTGCATTACCGACTTCATAATCGCTCATCTTATCAGCCATTCTCTTGGCAATCTGTTCAGATTTATTAATTATCCAATTATCTATATCCGTTAGCTCCGACTCAGAATCTATTTTATTATCATCAATCAACATTAAAACTAGTTTAGTAGCATTATATAGTTTATTAACCAACTTTTTACCTTTAGCTAATTCTTTTTCTTCAAAATAGGCATCAATCCCTAAAGAAGCACCGCACATTGTATAGCGAACAGCATCAGCTGAGTGAGTAGAAATTAATTCACTGGGCTTATATTTACCACCACCTGATTTTTTGCTAATTTTCTCACCTTTTCTTAATAAAATATGGCCGGCAACCATTAGCTCTTCCCAAGGTTTTTGTTGAAGACGATAATAATTCATTGCTATGGTATAAAAAGCCCAAGTTCTAATAATGTCGTGAGCTTGAGGTCTCATCGACATCGGTAATATTCTATTTTGCCACTTACCATTATTAGGATGAGAATTATTAATCTCTGGAGTTAGTGAAGAGGTAAACCAAGTGTCCAAAACATCATTTTCTGGTTTTAGATTATTCTTTTTACAACCCGGGCACATTATTCCTCTTCCACCTAAACGCGGATCAATAGGTAATTTCTCTCCATTAGGAACAAAAACTTTTTGGCAATCAAGACAAGTAAAAATCGGGATGGGGATACCATAAAAACGCTCACGCGAAATACACCAATCCCATTTTAAGCCATTTATCCAGTCAATAAAACGTTTTTCCATATAGGCCGGATGCCACTTTACTTCCGAACCCAAAGCCAGCAATTTTTCTTTGATGTCCATAATTTTAACAAACCATTGAATGGTGGAAATAAATTCAATCGGCGTTCCACAGCGTTCATGAACTCCAACATTGTGATTAAAAGGTTTTTCATTAATTATTTTTCCTCCCTTTTTCAATCTGGCCACCATTATCTCGCGAGCCTCTTTAATATTTTTACCATTCAATTCTTCAGCTTCAGGAGTCTTATTAAAAGAGCCGTCTTTCTTTAATAATTTAATTTCGCTTAAATTATGTTTTTTAACCCAATAGACATCAGTATCATCACCATAAGTACAACACATCACTATCCCTGTCCCCTTTTCCATATCTACTTTATCATCAGTTATAATCGGTACTTGTCGCCCTAAGGGAGTAAGAGCTTTTTGGCCAACCAAATCTTTGTAACGTTTGTCATCAGGATGAATAAGGACTGCCACACAAGCCGGTAAATATTCCGGTCGAGTAGTAGCAATAATCAAATCTTGCCCATCAATAGTTTTAAAAAGTAAGTCATAAAAAACTGCCGGCAATTCTTTATCTTCCACTTCGGCCTGAGCAATAGAAGTTTTACATTCCGTACAATAAATAACTGGAAACTCTTGACGATATATTATATTCCTCTCAAAAAAATCTTTAAAAACAGTTTGAACTATTTTTTGCACTCTTTCTTCTATAGTTGAGTAATTCAAATTCCAGTCTATTGAAAAACCAAGCGATTGAAATAAATTCTGATATTCTTTTTCATACTTAGCGGTTATTTCCAGACATTCCTTAATAAATTCGGCCCTGTCCATCTTCTCACCTTTTATGCCTTTTTCTTTCTCCACCAATCTTTCGGTCGGTAAACCGTTATTATCAAAACCAATTGGATAACGAACATTTCTACCAGTCATTCTTTTAAACCTGGCTATCACTTCAGCTTGAGTATATGAATAGACATGACCTAAGTGTAAAGATCCGGAAATGGTTGGAGGTGGAGTATCTATAGAATAAATTGGCTTGGAAGATTCGGGGTTGAAATTATAAATACCCTCTTCTTGCCAAAAATCTTGCCAATATTTTTCCCGGAGAGAAAAATCATATTTTTCAAAATTATTTTCTTTATTCACTATATATTACAAAATTAAAAAGCTATTATATTTAAATATAATACATTAAGATTAAAAGAGATTCAATGTTATATCTTCTATCATTAGTAATGATAAGGTAGTATTTTTTGATATCATAAACTATCTTATAAAAATATTTTCCTCTGTAATATACATAGTATAGACGATAAAGTGACCCTCAGGATCTCCTAATTTAGTATAGTTAATAATGTCAAATTCTTCAGCCCCGTAAGTTTTAATAATTTTCCGCCAAGAATCTTCATCTGGAAAAGGAAAACCATCCGGCTGATTCAAGTCATCAGTTATTAAAGAAAAATCTTCTTTCTGGCAATCATATTCAATCAAAGCCATAACCACAATATGACCATCTTCAAAAGCTATTAAAAGCCGATTATTACCGATAAATTGATGAAAATATGGCAATTGCCAAGGATTATCAGTAGAACCCAAAATCGGCCGAACAGAAATATTTTTTTCAAATTCTAGCCAATTATCATTTAAATCATCAATTATTTTTGACCGTTCTTGAGAGGTAGTATCGCAACTTTCTACCCTTTCTACTAAAGAACTTTCCGTAAATCTATCAGAATAAATAAATACTAAAAATCCACCGACTAGTAAAGCGAAAACTACTAAACTAAAAGAATAACTAGATTTTTAACTAACATAATTAATTTTTTAAATTATAGTACTGGCAACAATAACATAAAAAAACATTTTAATTCATCCCCCCCCTATAATTGACTATTTTTTTTCATATATGTCAGTAATATGGCCAGAATTTCCACCTATGTAACGGGTGGAATATGTGGACCAGCAAAAAATAAGAAAAAAAAGGAGGTGAAGTTATGAATAAGTTTTTGACGGACCTGATTGAAGAGGTTGAAACAACACCGCTTGACATTGATATCTTCGGCCTCGAAGAAGCTTCTGATGATGATGAAGTTATTGGGCAAATAACCGACGACTTCACGAGGCGGTTGATGGTTGCCAGAAATAAAGTTATGGACAAAGGGAAAGAATTGGCATTATCCGCTATCAATTCCAATTCTCTCCCAACAAGAGATACCGTAATTCTTTTCCAGAAGACCGAAAGAAAGCACGATCTCCTGGACAGATTCTTTTGGGTGGCAGTCCACGAAGAAGTCCCTGCTAGCCACAAGCACAACCGTATCACTATTAAGAAAGACTGGCAAGTCGTTGCCGTCAAGGAAGAACCACCTCGTTGTACCCTCGGTGGCACTATCGGTGTGATAATCGCCCAACACTGACACTCATCTCCCTGATTCTTATATCCCCCCTCGAGTATTTTTCTCGAGGGGGTGTTTTACTTTACTTCTTTTTTAAAAATGCTACTAATTACTTTAGTGAAATTGATTGGTCTTCGGCAAAAAACCGCACTTTTGTTAAGAAAGACAAAGACACAACCACAAGGAGATAAAGGATGAGTAGTAAAGTTCAGATTAAAGAATTGGCAGGTAGTCTTGGTACTAAAGAAGTTACCGTCGTAACAGAACCAATAACTACCGAAGAAGCCAGGGAAATGTTCCCTTATCGTCCGTATTCAAAACACTCCGAATCATGCTTTGGCGGAAATAATATGACGGATGATTCCTACCTTCTTCTAAACGGCCACGCTCAAAGGTGTAGGATGTGCCGAGTAACTACCAGGATTGGATACCTGGTAGGATGGTATCTGTCCTGACTGTGATAGTCGTTCTGAATACAATGGCACTGACCCTCGCCATTGTTAACCCACCCCGACAACAAATTCGTCGTCTTGGCGAGTTTGTTGTTTTAAAGAAATTATTTATTCTTTGATTTAAATTCCCTAATACCAATGACTAGAAGAATAGCTATTCCTAAAATAATAGTAATAAAAGCTAGAAAGGAGTTATTTATCTCGGACCATAAAAGATATAAGTTAGCCAATAAACCATCCGAAGAGATATCTTTTTCAAATGATAATTGTTCACTTTCTATAATTTCATCTTCTTTAATCTCGTCTGTTAAAAGAGTTTCTTCTCTGGTCATATCAGCAACCGCTTCTTGTTCTTTTTGAGTAATTATCTCAGTCCCCGGAGATTCAACCGACTCAATAAAGGATATGATAATCGGTCGAGGACTTATATTAAATAACATTTTCTGTTCCTGATTGATGACATTCCTATTATCGGCATCCAGAGCCAAAGAATTATTACCTACTTTAATAATTCCATTTCCTGCTTTTTTAGCTCCAAAAGAGATAATTCCAAAATCACCTCTAGAAGAAATACCCCCAGGATAACCGGCAGTCTTTATCAATTTACCTCTAGTATTATCAATTAAATCATAACCGCTTGCCGATAGAACTAACCAATTATCGGCCAACTTAAATGATTTGATTTCCAATAAATCAGCCGGATAATCTAATTCAATTTTTACAGTATAATTAGCCACTCCTTGAGGATCTAGAGCAATAACCACTTCAAAAACTTCTCCCTCCATTATCTCAATATTAGTTGGGGAAAAAACTATATTAGTATTGGCAAAAACCACCGAGGGAAAAACAATCAG
>DSBD01000038.1 GCA_011049365.1 Candidatus Vogelbacteria bacterium | reverse complement strand
TTTATATCCTTAGCTAAAAAATAAATTTCCATATCAGCTGTTGAAAAAAAATAAAAAGATATTGGCTTTTTAGATAAAATAGTTTCGGTAATCAATTTTTCCCTACCAGGCAAAAGACTATCGGCGGCGTCTAAAATAGTTTGTTGCGAGCGATAATTCTTTTTTAAAATAATTAATTCAGCATCTGGATAAAGATTTTTAAAATAATAAAAATTTTCCAAAGAAGCTCCTTGAAAACGAAAAATGGCTTGTTTTTCGTCTCCGACCACAAAAATATTAGGCGAACTATGAAAATTAGCCAGAAGCTCTATCAGACGATTTTGGGCATTATTAGTATCTTGATGTTCATCAATTAAAATATACTGATATTCTTCTTGTAAAAGATTTAACAAATCAGGACTTTCTTTAAAAGATCTTAAGGTTTCCATAATCATATCGTCATAATCATAAAATCGTTGTTTCAGTAATTCATCTTGATAATATCTATAAACCAGAGCCAATTCTCTATTCTTCTCTATTTGTCTTCTCAAATTAGAATACTTAGCTTTCATCCTACCTTTATAGACACCTTTATCATGATAAAGGTCAGAAATGTTTTCGAAATCTTCAAAAGACTCTTTAACAATTAATTCAAAGTCCTCTACTCCAACACCCTCTCTTTTCAAATGACCAATAGCTGAAACTATTGACCGAACATACAAAAAGGCATCACCAAAGGGTTTTAATATATTCAAATTTAAAATGCCGATTGCCTCTTCTATTAAAGCTATTTGTTCAACTTCATTAATTTGTCTGGCGCCTATTATTCTGGGAAAATATTCCGGATAACGTTTTATTATCTCATTGCCAAAACCATGAAAAGTAGTTATCTCAACAGCATAAGCTGCCGCACCAACAAAAGAAGCTAATCTTTTTCTTAAAGAAGCACTAGCCGCCTCGGTAAAAGTTAAAACCAGGATATTATTGGGAGAAATATCAGTTTTTCTTAATATATTAGCAACCCGTAGAGTTAAAACTTGAGTTTTACCAGTTCCTGGACCAGCCACCACCATCACCGGACCTTCTATTGTATCAACTGCTTTTTTCTGAGCACTATTTAATTTTTTATAATTTTCTTTAAATTTTTTTTCTCCTTCTAACATTGTCTTTTATTATATAGTTGAAAGTGGTAAAATGAAAGCTATTAAAATAATATGTATGTCTAAAGAAAAACTAAAAGAAGGTATTAATTCAGCTCTAAAAAATAAAGATAATTTAAGATTATCGGTTTTGAGAGGCCTTTTATCAGCTTATGTCAATGAATTGGTATCCAAAGGTAGAAAACCGGATACTGAGCTAACTCCTGATGAAGAATTAGCTGTTTATAAAAGACAAGCAAATCAAAGAAAAGATTCTGTTCAAGCTTTCCGAAGCGGTAATCGTCCTGATTTAGCGGATAAAGAAGAAGCTGAGTTAGAGATTATAAAAGAATTCTTGCCGACTGAAATGACCGAAAATGAAATTAAAGAAATAATTCTTAAGAAAAAAGAAGAGCTAAATATAGATGATAATAAGAAAATGGGTATATTAATGGGAGCGGTGATGAAAGAAATTGCCGGTCGAGCCGATGGTAACTTAGTCAGAAAAATGATAGAAGATATTTTGAACAATAGTTAATTTATTAATTACATTACTCTGAGTTTTCTCCATCCTCTTTACCAACTTGTTCTTTAAGAGCTTTTTCCCTTATTTTGCCTTCAACATCTTGCTCAGTAATCCTCTCTTCTTCTTCTCTTTGTAAATTAGAAAATCCAGAAATAGAAAAGATAACCATCGCCGACAAAATTATTCCCAAAAGATTTATAACAAACATAGATAAAGAATTCAAAGATGTTCCTATAGATAAAGAAACCAAGGAAACTCCAAAAGATGATAAAGGTGGTACCAAAGAAACCGCCACTGCTACTCCCGGCAAAGTTGCTGACAATCCTTGTCTAATCCAAGAAAAAGCTGCCGCTGAACCAGCAGAAAAAGCAACCAAAAAATAAATTAAATTACTCTCAACTCCCTCCATTAAAATATAATGTTCTTTACTGTCTACATGTCCAAAAAGAAGTGCAACAACAACGGAAGCAAGGACAACTAACAAAACCGAGCGAATAATCATCTTTAAAAATTTTTCTACACCTAAGCGACTAGAAGTAACTAAACTCAAAGATAAACCTAAGATAGGAAAAAGAAGAGGAGCCACCAACATTCCTCCAATTATAACTATGACACTGTCAGCCAAAAGACCTAAAGCGGTAATAGCACTGGCTAAACCTAGAAGTAGGTAGAAATCAGAGCTTTCTCGTGATTCAGTTAAAAGCTCTTTTACCACCCTCTCTTGATCAGGATAACTAATATTAAATATGGTTTTCTTTAACATAAAAATATTTTAACATTTCTTATTAATAAAAGGAACAAAGGAAAATCCTTGGTAAGACTCTTCCTCAAATTTGTCTGCTGTTATTTTTTTCATCAATTTTATTTCAGAATCAATCGGTACCACCAGTCGGCCGTTAATTTTCAATTCTTCTAACCAAATTTCTGGTACTTTAGAACCCGAAGCAGCTGATATTATTCTATCAAAAGGAGCCTTATCTTCATAACCAAACTCGGCGCTCAGGCAGTGAAATTCTAAAATTCCCCTGGTAACAAAACCATATTTGTAATTATTTTTTAAAGCCATCGCCCTTAATTCCGGAATAATATCCAAACTTATCACACAACCATTATCGCCAACTATTTTTGCCAAGAGAGCAGCTTGATAACCGGAGCCGGAACCAATATCTAAAACATTATGCCCATATTCAGGTTTTAAAAGTTCTAACATAAAAGCTACTGTCCAAGGCTGAGAAATGGTCTGACCATAACCAATTGGTAAAGGATTATTTTCATAAGCTTGATATCTCATATCAATCGGCACAAAATCCTTTCTATCAACTGCCATAAAAGCATCTATAATTGAAGGAGTTTTTAATACTCCATTATCAATAAGAAAATTTACCAACTCTTCGTTACTGTTAATCATATTACCATTATAACAGTTTAAAAATCCGAAGTTAATCTTTCTAAATATTTAAAAAATGCTATAATATTAGGGTGGAAAGAGGTAAAAAAAAGACAAATAAAAATATCGCTTTTTATATTGTTCTAGGTATTCTAACAATAGCTCTCATTTTAATGTTTAGACCCTTTTTCCAAGTTCTAATCCTAGCCGGAGTATTAGCTATAATCTTCCAGCCACTTCATCTTCATCTCTTAAAATATTCTAATAATAGAAAAAATATTGCCGCCTTAATTTCCAGTATTCTTATAATTCTAGCCGCAATTATACCACTGATATTGTTTATCAATGTTCTAACCATAGAAATTAAAGATGCCATTTTTAATTACCTAAGAACTGACAATCTTACTTCTTCAGTTGAAGTAGTTTGGAATAGACTAGCTCTAACTTTAGATAATATAATTCCAGGAGAACAAAAAATAGCTGATCTAAAAGGCTCTGAATTAACCGAAAGTCTTAAAAACCTAATAAACTTTGAAAGTTTAGGTTTCTTTTTATCTGATAATATAAATATCTTCAAACCTAAAATATTAACTGATGCTGTCGGTAATTTAATAAAAATACTCGTAAATATTTTTGTCTTTATTTTAACTTTATTTTATTTCAATCGAGACCAAGAAAAAATTAAGGAAATCTTCATTCTTTTAAGTCCTTTAGAAAAAGAAAATAGTATTTTACTAATTGAAAAATTCAAACAAACAGTTATGGCAGTGATAGTCGGTTCCCTGTTTATAGCTATTATTCAAGGATTTTTAACCGGCTTAGGTTTCAATATCCTTAATTTACCTCAACCGATATTTTGGGGATTTATAGCTGGTATTACTTCTATTATTCCATCAGTCGGTCCGGCTCTAATTATGGTTCCAGCTGCCGGTATCCTCTTGTGGATTGGAAGTATCCCGGGAGCAATTTTTATTCTTTTTTGGTGTTTCGCCATAGTGGGCCCAGTTGATTATTATCTCCGTCCCTTGATTGTAGGCCAAAAAATTAAAATTCATTCTTTATTAGTCCTTTTATCTGTTTTAGGGGGTATAGCTTTTTGGGGAGTATCAGGCTTTATTGTTGGTCCAGTAATTTTAAGCGCTTGCTTAGCCCTTATTAATATCCACATCCTAAAAGACTAAAAAACATCCAACAGTAAATTGTTGGATGTTTTTTGTATATCTAAAATCTACTTTACCTTTATTTTATAACCTTCACTCTTAGCGGTTTTGGGTAAAATAATTTCCAAAACTCCATTTTTAATTTCTGCTTTGGTTTTCTTCTCATCCACTTTGGATGGTAAAGAAATTTCTCGATAAAAGGAACCGCTTTTTCTCTCATAATAATAGAACTTCTTCTCTTTCTTTTCTTTCTCCTCTTCAGTTTTTCCGGAAATTATAAGGGAATCATCTCTTACCTCTATATCAACATCGTCCGGATTAACACCGGGTAAATCCACGTTGACGATAATATTTTTTTCATCCTCACTTAAATTAATTTTAGGAGAAAAAGATTGAATTGCCGGCCAATTTGCCGCAGATTCTAAAAGAGAATTGTCCAAAACATCAAACGGATCCCAGACACTCTCATCAAATAATTTATTCATAGCCTCTCTAAGAGACAAGGCTTGACGATTATTAGTCTTTCGATTAATGCTTGGAAAAATATTAATTTTTTTT
>DSBD01000049.1 GCA_011049365.1 Candidatus Vogelbacteria bacterium | reverse complement strand
TGAGTATTTTCATTTATTAAATTCTCAAGATTAGCCATTCTTTCCTCTAGACTCCATTTTTTTTGTTCTATTACTCTTCTTTTATCTTGAATCTTCCAACGTTGTTTTTCTATTCTCTTTCTTTCTTCAGGTAAAGGAGTAATTCTTTCTTCGCCCTCTAAACGATCTTCTTCCAACTCTATTTCTTCTTCTTCTTTTAAGATTGGCGACAAAATTTTCTTCAGAGCAGTTCTTTTGTTATCTAAAGCCACCCAATTTATTTCCAGAGATTCCTTTAATTTAGTGATTTCTGACAATCTTTGTTTTATTTTGTTTTCTTTGTCTTTTATTTTACTTTCTAAAGCTCTTTGCTCACTTAAAGCAAATCTCTCCGGTCCTTGCATGGCCAGTTGAGCTTGTTTTAATCTTTCAGTTAAATCACTTTTTTCGGTTAGATTTTTATCATCAGTAGTAGCCCCCTTTTGGCGAGCCATAGCGGCTTTGGCTAAATTACTATTATCGGTACTGGGGTTCGAGGAAGAATCATTAGATATTTTATCTAACTGAACTTCTTTTTGTTCAGAACTCAAAGAGTTATCCGATTGATTGTCGGTTGTATCCATTAATCACTATTATATATCAAAATATATAAGTTTCTAGTTTTTTTTGTTGGAAAATAGGTTAGGGTCGGCTTGCTTGATTGAAAAATTATATCTACCCCTGTCATCAATTTCTTTTATGACAATTGGAACTTCTTGGCCTTCTTTTAAGAAGTCGGTTATTTTCTCTACCCTAAAAGGAGCGATTTCTGATATGTGAACCAAGCCCTCCAGATCTCGGCCAATCTTAATGAAAGCTCCAAAATTCATTATTTTACTGACTTTACCGTTATAACGTTGGCCGACTTCATAAACTCTGGTAATATCCTCAACAATTTCTTTAGCTTGTTTTAGACCTTCTTTTTTACCGGAAATATAAACTGAACCGTCATCTTCTATTTCTATTTCCACTCCGGTTTCTTCAGTTATTTTTTGAATAGTCTTTCCACTAGGACCAATAACTGCTCCTATTTTATCCACAGGTATTTTTATAATCTCAATTTGGGGAGCTGATGGTTTAAGGTCTGCTCGAGGACTTGGAATAACTGAAGTTATTTTTTCTATAATCTCTTCTCTAGCTTGGCGTGCCTTAATTAAAGCTTCTTTCAAAATTTTTGGATTAATGCCTCCAATTTTTATATCCATTTGAATTCCAGTAATTCCTTTTGTTGTGCCAGCTACTTTGAAATCCATATCGCCATGAGAATCTTCTGGTCCTTGAATATCAGTTAAAATAGCGTATTTTTCAGGACTTTCATACATCAGGCCCATAGCAATTCCAGCTACTGGTCGACTAATAGGTACTCCCCCATCCAGCAAAGCTAAAGAGCAAGCACAAACTGAGCCCATTGAAGTTGAGCCATTTGAAGTTAAAACTTCAGAAACTAATCTGATAGTATAGGGGAATTTTTCTTTAGTGGGCAGAACTGCTTTTAAAGATTTTTCAGCTAAAGCGCCATGTCCAATAGCCCGACGATTCATTCCACCAAGGCGACCAGTTTCACCAACTGAAAAAGGTGGAAAATTATAATGATGCATAAAGTATTTTTTAGTCCGCAACTCCATACCTTCTATCAATTGAGAATCTTTTGGTCCGCTTAATGTTAAAACCGACAAAATGTGGGTTTGTCCGCGATAGAAAATACCTGCTCCGTGAATTATTTCTGATATATTCCCTACTTCTGCATAAAGAGACCTCAGTTCATCCAAGGCTCGGCCATCTGCTCTTTGTTGATTATTAATAGCTTTATCATGAAGAATATCATTTACTTTTTCTTCCCAGTAGTCCTCTGCCTGACCAATATATTCATCGCCCAAATTTTCTTTAATTTTATCCAACCAAACTTGTTTTAATTTATTTGAACCACTATGCCCAGGACCTGAAAAAATGGCCTCGTGAAAATCAGTAGGGTTAACTTCCTTTTTAAAAAATGAAATTATTTCTTCAGATATACTTTTTAACTCAACTTTCATTTTTTCTTGGCCGATTTCTTTAATAATATCTTTTTGCCAAGCTTGAATTTTTTCAACTTCAGCAATTGCTAAATCAAAAGCTTGACCAATAACATCTTCTTTAATTTCTTTAGCTTCGGCCTCTATCATATTTATTTGTTCATCTTTTCCACAAATCAGTAAATTCAAATCCAAATCTTCAGAAGAATCATTGTCTGGGTTGATGATAAATTTATTATCTTGCTGTCCGAGGCGAACAGCAGATACGGGGCCATTCCAAGGGATATTGGAAGTTGCTAAAGCTAAAGAGGCGCCAATGATAGCCGGAACGTCCGGATCAACCTTATCATCAATAGATAAGACTGTCGCTATTACTTGAACTTCATTCCTGATTCTTTGGTCAAAAAGAGGTCTAATAGTTCGGTCAATTGCCCGACCGGCTAATATAGCTTCTTCCGAAGGACGACCTTCTCTTTTTATAAATCGTCCGCCTAAAATTAAACCGGCGGCATAAAATTTTTCTTCATAATCAACAGTCAAAGGAAAATAATTCATATTTTCTTTGATGCTATCCCCCATACAAGCAGTGACCAAAACAACTGTTTGGCCGTATTTTATCATTACTGAACCATTGGCTTTTTCAGCCATATCATTAAAGGTGGCGGTTAAAACTTTACCACCACAATCAATGGAATACTCTTTTTTTAACATATATCTTCTGCTGAGTTTGATTAGCGAATTGCAGAATTTGTTTCAAATTCTGAGTATCCACTAATCAAACATCAAGTTATATTTATAATTATCTTTGAATTACGAAATTCAAAGAATTATAGAAAACCCGAATCGCCTTTCTAGATTCTCTGTTCTTTTTATATCACAAAAAAACTATTTAGCAAAATTTTTCTATTTAGTCATTTTGTGAGTTATGAGGTATTTTTTAAAATTCTTGTCTAAATCTATAAAATCATCAACGATTTCTTTTAATTTAATTGAAGAACTTTTTCCAAAAGCTACCACTTCAACTTGTGTACCGGTAGTGTTTTGTAAATATTCAACCAAAGGTAAAAAATCACCATCACCGGAGGCGATAATAACGGCATCAAGTCTAGGGGCCATCTTTATGGCATCAACCGCTAAACCAACATCCCAATCAGCTTTTTTGGCTCCACCGGGAAAAATTTGTAAATCTTTAGTCCTTATTTCAATCCCCATTTTATTTAAAGCTTCAAAAAAGGCCTTTTCTTCGCCACTTTCAGTACTGGCGACATAAGCTCGAGCTCTAATCAATTGTCGGCTACCAACAGCCTCTTTTAGAATAGCTGAGAAATTTACTCGGGCATGGTAGAGATTTTTAGCACTATGATAAAGATTTTGAGTATCAATAAAGACACCCACTCGCTGATTTTTATGTTTAATAACTGGCATAAAATATTAATTATTTTTTAACCGCAACAGCTCCTTTCTTATTTGCTACTTTAGTTTTCTTTTTTTCAACAAATTTTTGATGTTTTCTTCTTTGAGAAACCAAAGTTAAAAGGCCTCGGCGAGAATGAGTATCCTTGGAATGTTTTTTAAGATGTTCGGCTAATTGATTTATTCTTTCGGTTAAAATTGCGATTTGGACTTCTGATGAACCGGTATCAGTTTTATGAACACGATTCTTTTTTATTAATGCCTCTTTCTTTTTTTTACTAATCATATTTACTTTTGTTAATTTGTTGTATAATGTATAATAGCATTTTTGCTTATTTTGTCAATATTTTAAGGCTATTTTTAAAAGTGTTGCTTTTAATTATCAGTGATTATGGCGGTAAATAAATTATCAAAATTAAAAAATGACTTTCTAGAAGACTTAGAGATAACCAAAGGCCGTAGTCTAAAGACAGTAGAAAATTATGACCGCTATTTAAGCAGTTTTTTAAAATTTATCAAAATTTCTGAACCAGAAAAGATAACAGATGATATGATTCATAATTTTCGCCTCTGGCTTAATCGCCAACCGGGAAGTAATAATGGTTATCTAAAAAAGAATACTCAAAATTATTATTTAATTGCCATTCGGGCCTTTTTGAAATTTTTAGCCAAAAAAAATATTAAATCATTAGCCCCTGAAAGGATTGAATTAGCCAAAACTAGTGGTCGGCAATTAGATTTAATAACCCCGGAAGAATTAGAAGCTCTTCTAAATGCTCCAGACGATAATTCAGAAAAGACCTTGCGAGATAAGGCGATTTTGGAATTACTTTTTTCTACTGGCTTGAGGGTTTCTGAACTTTGTAGCCTTAATTGTAATTCTTTTAATTTACAAACGGATGAATTTTCAGTTCGAGGCAAAGGGAATAAAGTTAGAGTAGTCTTTTTATCTGAAATGGCCCAAAAGGCTCTGACTAATTATTTAGCCAAGAGGAGCAATATAGATAGTGAAGCTTTATTTGTTAATTTAAATAAAGGTGGTCAAGCAAAAAGATTATCAGCTAGAAGCGTGGAGAGAATTGTAAAATATTATGCCATCAAAGCTGGAATTTCAGCTAAAGTTACTCCTCATGTAATTAGACATTTATATGCTACTGACCTATTACGTAATGGAGCTGATATTAGGGCGGTCCAAATTATGCTAGGTCACTCTGATGTTTCTACAACTCAAATATATACGCATGTGACCGACAAACAACTTAGAGAAACTTATAAAAAATTTCACGGAATAAATCGTAAAAGACAATAATTTTGTCCTTTAAAGTTATCCACAGTTTTCTATTGGACATTTTATTTCTTTTGATTTATTATAAAAGACAGATATGATTTGGATTTATTGGCTTTGAATAAAAGCTCACCCGCCCTACCGCAAAAGGCGGGTTTTTCTATGTAGTTAGATTGAAAGTTAATATAGTCTAATACTGCGTGG
>DSBD01000013.1 GCA_011049365.1 Candidatus Vogelbacteria bacterium | reverse complement strand
ATCTAGATCAAATAGTTCTTTTGGGGAACCTTATATTGACTAAAACCGTGGTTTTGGTCTGCGGGATCCCACCTTAGATTATTTCTAGGGTAATAAACTCAAACAGCCCAAGATAGACGCCGTTTATGACGGCGTTTGTCTTTTTATTAATAAAAAGTAAAATATTTTTATGTCTTCATTGTCTCTACCGGCTTTTTTTAGATCTGGTTTAAAAGATTTCATAAGTTATTCGCCTCTTCTTTTTTTCTTTATTTTATTTCGACTTATATTTACTTTAAATTCTCTAGCTTTCATTCATTTATGGTATTGGCGAATTTGGTGGTTTGATTTATTAATGCATCTTTTGGGCGGTTTTTGGATAACTTTAATTTTTCTCTATTTTCTCTATGGGTCCAATAAATATTATTTTTCAATTAAAAGTGTTTTTCTTTGGGCTATATTTATTTCTTTAGCTATTGGTGGTATTTGGGAAATTTTCGAAATTAGTTTTGACCAATTTTTAGCAGCTCAGTTTGGTTTTCGCAGTCCGGATATTTTAAGTTTAGGCTGGAGAGATACTTTAAGTGATTTATTGTTTGACTTTTTAGGAGGTCTTTTGACAGCTTTTTATTTTCTTAATCGGAAGAAAAACTTGTTTTTCAGTCTGAAAAGTATAAAATTATTTTAAAAATGAATAAATCAAGAATAACATTTTATGGTGGCGCTAATGGAGTGACTGGTTCCAATTTTATGTTGGAAGATTTGAGTTCTGGTTTAGAAGCGGATAATCTTAAAATTCTAGTTGATTGTGGTTTGCATCAAGGAAATAAAATAGTTGAAAATTCTAACCGTGAACCTTTTAACTATAATCCTCAAGAAATAGAAGCTCTTTTTGTCACTCATGCTCATTTGGATCATATTGGTAGAATACCTAAATTAGTTAGAGATGGCTTCAGGGGTAAAATATACTCAACTTATCCCACTAAAGAAATAGCCGAGTTATCTCTACGAGATAGTTTGGGGGTTATGGAAAAAGAAGCCAAAAAAGATAAGCATGCTATTTTCTACAGGGAAGAGGATATTGTTAAGACAATGGAATTATGGCAGGGAATGGATTATCACCAGTCAATTAAAATTGGTCGTTTTTCTGTTCAGTTTTTGGATGCTGGACATATTTTGGGTTCAGCTATGGTGGAATTTACTTCCGGTGGTAAAAAAACCATTTTTAGCGGTGATTTAGGTAATTCTCCAGCGCCTCTTTTAAAACCAGCTGAGAAAATATCAGATGTTAATTATTTATTAATGGAAAGCGTTTATGGTGACCGTGAACATGAAAACAAAGATTCTAGGCGCCAACACTTAAAAGATATCATTCTTTCTACTATGCAGGCTGGCGGAGTTTTAATGATTCCGGCTTTTTCCATAGAGAGAACACAAGAAATTTTATTTGAAGTTGAAAATCTAATGGAGGCCTCTAAAATACCACTGGTGCCGGTTTTTTTGGATTCACCTTTGGCGATTAGCATTACCGACATTTATCGCCGTTATGAAAGATATTTCAATAAGGAGGTTAAATATATAATAAATAATGGGGATGGTATTTTTCATTTTCCCCAACTTCAACAGACGAGAACTACTGAGGAATCAAAAGAAATCGCTCAGAGATTGGGCCGAAAAATAATTATTGCCGGTTCGGGGATGAGTAATGGTGGCAG
The DNA here is from genome assembly GCA_011049365.1 of Candidatus Vogelbacteria bacterium. Taxonomy (GTDB): domain Bacteria; phylum Patescibacteriota; class Minisyncoccia; order Phycocordibacterales; family XYD1-FULL-46-19; genus DSBD01. The sequence continues at coordinate 3,540 of DSBD01000013.1, read as the reverse complement.
AATACTTCATCATGAGAAAAGGTATTTACCACAAAAAAACAATACATTATTGATTGCCGGTTACCAAGCGGCCGGTAGTTTGGGGCGACTACTTTCTGAAGGCGCTAAAGAAGTTACTATAATGGGAGAGAGAATAAGAGTTAGATCTAGGATTGAGAATTTATCGGCCTATTCGGCTCATATGGATTCCACTGCTTTATCAGAATATGCCGGTCAGACGGCCGATACTTTAGAAGAGACTTTTGTTGTAATGGGGGAACCAAAATCAAGTCTTGCTTTGGTTCAACGATTAAAAGATGAATGGGCAATAAAAGCATCTTCACCTAATGATGGTGATTCACGGGAGATAGACTTTTAAACTATTTACTTTGAATTACAAAACTACTCGCTACGCAATTCAAAGTTATTTAACTTCTTCAACTATTTTAGCGAAAGTTTCAGGATGGTGTTCAGCCATTTCAGCTAATACTTTTCTATCTAATTCTACTTTATTTTTTTTGAGCTTGGAAATAAAGGTACTATAAGATAGACCGAAATTTTTAACACCGGCTCCTATCTTTATATTCCACAGTCGGCGAAAATCACCTTTTTTCTTTTTACGGTGATTGTAAGCATAACGGCCGGCATGGACCAAGGCTTCATTAGCTTGTTTTTCTTTCTTACTTCGGCCAAAACGAAAACCCTTAACTCTTTTTAAAATATTTCTTCTGGTTTTGTTGGAAGTAACTCCTCTTTTTACTCTAGGCATAATTATTTATTAATCTTAAAACCAGGTAGGAAGCGAGCTGCTGATTTGGCAGTGATGGCAAAAGAAGATAATCTCTTCTTTTTTTGGCTTTTTTCTCCTGATTCTTTAGCATTGAAATGATTCTGACCTTTTTTGCGAGCTAAAACCTTACCTGTTCGGGTAAGTTTTAATCTTTTAATGAATGAATTATTAGTTTTCATATTTATTTTTTCTCAATAATCATCATTAATCCTTTAGGACTGTTTTTTATTGGAGAAGCTATTTTGAAATCCATTGAGACAAAATTCAAAAATCTTTCCAATCTTTCATTTAGAAACTCTTTTTCGAAATATTTTGACCGACCTCGCAAATAAAGCTCAATTTTGACTCGATGGCCCTCGTTTAAAAATTTAGTCACTTGGCGAGCTTTCATCATTAAATCATTATCACCAGTACCAATCTTAATTTGAATAGATTTAGTTTCTGTGGATTTTGATTGACGAGATTGTTTAGCTTTTCTCTTTTTGATATAAAGCCATTGACCATAATCCATTATCTTAGCTACTGGTGGATTTGTCTGGGGTGATATTTCTATTAAATCCAGGTCTTTTTCTTCTGCTTTTCTAAGAGCTTCTTCCCTAGTTAGAATGCCAAAATTATCTCCATCGGATGAAATTACCCTTAATTTAGGAGATGATATTTGATTGTTTATTCTAACTTCTTTCAAACTACATAATTTAATATATGCCCTCGGGGCAAGCCCCAAGATAATAATATGAACTCGCTTCGCTCGTTCTTGCGCGTGGCAGAGCCACGCGGTATTACACCTATATTAGCTTCTCGGTTCGGAAATGAAAATGTTTTTACATTTTCATTTCGCTCACTCTACGTCGCTAATAAAACCTTTCCTTAGCTCCTCGGCTCAAAAATACAAAAACTTTGTTTTTGTATTTTGTTCGCTCTACGTCGCTAATAAAACCTTTCCTTAGCTCCTCGGCTCAAAAATACAAAAACTTTGTTTTTGTATTTTGTTCGCTCTACGTCGCTAATAAACCGATTTTTAAAATCTCAATCGGCTTTAGTATACTATCGCGAATTGCCCAAAAAGTCAAACTTCTGTTAGAATTAAGAAATATGACTTTTTATGTAAAAAACGACAAAGTTGGTTTTGATTATGAAATCTTGGAAAAATTTACCGCTGGCTTAGAATTAAAAGGCGGAGAAGTAAAAGCGATTAAATCTGGTCAGGGTTCTTTAAAGGGTTCTAGGGTGGTAATAAGAGGCGGTGAAGCTTTCCTAGTTGGTGCTCATATTTCTCTTTACCAACCCAATAATCTATCTTCTGCTTATGAAGAAGAGCGTCCGAGACGTTTATTGTTAAGTAAAAAAGAGATTAGTTATCTAGCAGAAAAGGAAAATGTTAAGGGATTGACAATAATCCCATTAGGGTTGTATAATAAGGGGAAGTTAATAAAGATAGATATAGCAGTAGCCCGTGGTAAGAAGAAATATGATAAAAGGCAGGATATAAAGAAAAAAATGGACAAGAGAAGCATGGAAAGAACTTTGAAAATTACTTAAATTTTGGGGATGTTTGGCTTTGATGGGAGAATTTGTTTTCAAGTATGCATATCGAGGAAGTCGACAGCTCGTTAAACTTCGACAAAAACACAACTGCCAACAATACTGGCGAAGCAGAAAGCGTAGTTTCTCCGTTTTTTGCTCCGGCTTACGCATTAGCTTAAAGCCGGCGTCTGCGTCTATCTATCTCGGAAGATAGATAGCGGGTGTAATAGTTATCCGGGATGAAAAGCGTTCATCTGCTCAAGTGGCGCTTTTGACTTTTTTGAGCTCAGCTGAAAGTGATTTTGCTCATTTTTTAACTTTTAGCTTAAAAAATAAATGAGCTAAATATGTAGAAGTGCTTGAAGCCTTCTTCCGGACGCGGGTTCGATTCCCGCCATCTCCACACCGATAAACAAAAGACCTCGACAACTGGAAGGGGTCTTTTTGTTCTGAGTAAGATTTATTGTTTAGAAATTTTTTACTCTTTTTGATTTTTGCGATATAATGAAGCTATGCAAATTAGTAATCCTTTAAAAAAGAAAAAAAATAATAAAAATAATAAAAATTTTCTTGGGCAATTTGGAAGCCAAGTTTTTTTAACTCTTTTAATTTTCATATCTCTTATCGCTATTTATGGTTTGATAGTGGAAAATAGACAACATATTAATGAAATAACTATTTCTGAATTAGCTCGAGATATTTCTGAGGTCAAAGTTTCTAGTATTATAGTTAAGGGTGATAAATTAGAAATAGAATATTTAGATGGAGAAAGAAGTATTTCTAGGAAAGAAGCAGATACGCCTCTATCACAAACTTTAATCAATTATGGTCTTACTCCGGTTGCTTTAAAAGATTTAGATATCTCAGTTGAAAATCCAACCGGTTGGGGATATTGGGCTTTAAACCTTTTACCTTTCTTACTACCAATTGCCTTTATAATCTTTCTTTTTTGGATGATTACTCGGCAAGTTAAAGGAGCCAGTATGCAAGCTTTTTCTTTTGGTCAATCCAAAGCCAGAATGATAAACCCAAATGATAAACAGCAAAAAGTTCTTTTTAAAGATGTTGCCGGAGTTAAGGAAGCTAAAGAAGAGCTTTTAGAGATAGTTGAATTTTTACGTTCACCGGCTAAGTTTTTAAATATTGGCGCTCGTATCCCTAAAGGAGTTATCTTGATGGGTCCACCCGGAGCGGGAAAAACGTTGCTCGCCAGGGCAATCGCCGGTGAAGCCCATGTTCCTTTCTTT